>JBIKPL010000348.1:0-3607 GCA_044357485.1 Cytophagales bacterium | reverse complement strand
CATAGGTATTAATTATTTTTTTTTGCCTAATACCTGATACTTTGTACCTAATACCAATTATACAATTCCTTCTTTAATTAAGTCATGTAAATGAATAAACCCATACACAAGCCCCTCATTTAAAACGACAAGTTGGGTAATATTGTTATCCTGCATCAAATTAAGTGCAGCAACAGCATATTCTCCTTTATCAATTGTCTTAGGAGCAACAGACATAATGTCGGCCGCTGTAAGTGATGCAATATTATCAAATTTATTTAGCATTCTTCTTAAATCACCATCAGTAACAATGCCAGCCAAAGAATTATTTTCGGCCAAAACAGCCGTGGCCCCTAAACGAAGTGAAGTCATTTCTAAAATAACGTCTTTCAATTTCGTATCTAATTGCACTACCGGAATTTTATTTTTCACACAAACATCATCCACCAACAAATACAATTGTTTACCCAAACTCCCTCCAGGATGGTATTTGGCGAAATCCTCTCCAGTAAAATTTCTTGCTTCAATTAAGCAAACCGCCAAAGCATCGCCTAAAGCTAATGCGGCAGTAGTACTGGTTGTCGGTGCCAAGTCGTTTGGGCAAGCTTCTTTGTCGACAGTAGCGTTTAATACAAAATCGGCTTGTTCGGCCAAATAAGAATTTACATTTCCAACCAAAGCAATCAGTTTATTGCCCGCACGTTTAAGCAAAGGCGTAAGCACTTTAATCTCTGGCGTATTGCCACTTTTTGACAAACAGATGACAATATCTTCGGCCTGAATCATCCCTAAATCCCCATGAATGGCATCTGCAGCATGCATAAACAGCGATGGCGTGCCTGTTGAATTTAACGTAGCGACAATTTTATTTCCAATGATAGCACTTTTTCCAATTCCGGTCACCACAACCCTTCCTTTAGAGACTAAAATAGCTTTTACAGCCTTCTCAAAATCAGCATTTATCATTTCAGAGATTTTTATCAACGCTTCAGCCTCAAGATTTAACACATACCTTGCAATTGTTAATAAATTTTTATCTATATTCATATTAATATTTTAAAACACAAGCACTACACACTTTTGCGATTGCAAATATATTAAACTAAAAGTATTTAATTTTATTAATAGAGAAAATCCAATGTTCGTAGCTGAAGAAATTGACATTAAGTCAACATTAAAAGAGATTTTTGGATATGACTCCTTTCGCGGAGCTCAAGAAGAAATTATAAACAGTATTTTAAGTGGTAAAAATACTTTTGTAATAATGCCTACTGGCGCAGGGAAGTCGTTGTGCTATCAATTACCGGCTATTGTACAAGAAGGCACTGCCATTGTCATATCCCCACTGATTGCCTTAATGAAAAACCAAGTCGACCAACTGGTTGCCCTAGGCATAAATGCACAATTTTTAAACTCTACACTCAATAAAACCGAGATGAATAGGGTTAAAAAGGAAGTATTAAGTGGTGAAGTAAAACTACTCTATGTCGCTCCTGAATCATTAACCAAAGAAGAAAACATAGAATTTTTAAGAAAAGCCAACATTTCATTTGTTGCCATTGATGAAGCACATTGTATCTCCGAGTGGGGACATGATTTTAGGCCTGAATACAGACGAATCAAGGCCATTATTCATGAAGTAGGCAATTTGCCTATTATTGCCTTAACGGCAACGGCTACACCAAAGGTACAAGTTGATATTCAAAAAAACTTGGACATGGAAGAAGCGGCTTTATTCAAAACATCTTTCAATAGAAAAAATTTATTTTATCAAATAGTCCCTAAAAACGATCCCAACAAGCAGGTAATTCGATTTGTGAAATCACAAAAAGGAAAAGCGGGGATTGTTTATTGCCTAAGCAGGAAAAAAGTTGAAGAAATTGCGGATTTATTAGTGGTCAATGGCGTAAAAGCCTTACCCTATCATGCAGGATTGGATGCTCCAATTCGCGTTGCCAACCAAGATGCATTCTTAAAAGAAGATTGTGAAGTAATTGTTGCGACCATCGCCTTTGGGATGGGCATTGATAAACCTGACGTTAGATTTGTGGTGCATTACGACACCCCAAAATCTTTGGAAGGCTATTACCAAGAGACCGGTCGTGGAGGAAGAGACGGCATAGATGGCCAATGTTTGATGTTGTACAGCATGGACGATATTATCAAATTAGAGAAATTTAACAAAGATAAGACCGTAAATGAGCGCGACAACGCAAAACATTTATTATACGAAATGGCCTCATACGCAGAGTCTAACATCTGTCGACGAAAATTACTTTTACATTATTTTGGAGAATATTTGGAAAAAGACTGCGGATTTTGCGATAATTGTAAAAAACCTAAAGTTAACTTCGAAGGAATGGAAGATGTTTTACTGATTTTAAAGGCCGTTGTAAAAACGGAACAACGTTTTGCAACCGATCATATTATTAATGTAATCAGAGGTAAAGAAACTGAATACATCACAAGCTATAACCATGATGAATTGGAAGAATTTGGCGAAGGGGACGACCAAGAAGAAGAATATTGGGAGTCGGCCATCAAACAAATTACGATTCAAGAGTTTTTAACCAAAGACATTGACAATGGTGGTGCCTTAAAAATCACCAAAAAAGGACAGGACTTTATTAAAAAGCCGTACTCCATTACGCTTTCAAAAGTGGTAACCCCTGACGCCAACGAAGAAATTGTTGATGCAGGTGCCAATGTAAGCGCCTACGACGAAGTACTATTCAGTTTACTTAAAAACTTACGTAAAAAAGTAGCCAAGGAAAAAAATCTTCCTCCTTACGTTATTTTCCAAGACCCTTCTTTAGAAGAAATGTCAACTTCTTACCCTACCAGTGCAGAAGAATTGGCCAATATTCAAGGGGTGGGCATGGGTAAAGTACAGAAATTTGGTAAACAATTTTTGGAAGTCATCACCAAGTACGTCACCGAAAACGATATCATTACGGCCAAAGATGTGGTTGTAAAACAAGCGGCGAACAAGTCTAAAATCAAAATATTTATCATTCAACAAATTGACAGAAAAGTTGAATTGGAAGAGATTTGTGAAACCAAAGACATTACTCCTGATAATTTATTGACAGAGATTGAACACATTTGCTTCTCTGGCACAAAATTGAATTTGGATTATTATATCGACAAAAACATAGATTACGACAAACAAGATACGATTCTTGAATTTTTTATGACAGCGGAATCTGATGATATCGCCACGGCCATGAAAGTTTTAGGTCCTGATTATTCTGAAGAAGAATGTCGTATCATGAGAATCAAGTTTATGTCGGATGTAGCGAATTAGTTTTTGGGGTACAAAGTATTAAGTACAAAGTAAAGAGGGTGTTGGAGGATTTCTTCAACACCTTCTTTGTTTAGCTATTTGATTGGACAATTAATGTAGCGAATTAGTTAGCAGTTTTAAGTTAGGAGCTGCTGAAAAACAGTTTATTTGTTGATTTTTAGAGATTTAAACTATTGACTTAACCGTTTAAATGCAAGGGTATTTGATTTTATTTCATTAAAGGGCTGCACTAGTTTGATTTAAATAGCATAGATAAGCTATTCATTTCGTAGGGCGTTCCCTTCGGTCGCGTGATCGGCACTCGCTATTTTTCTTGTGGTC
>JBIKPL010000347.1:0-3611 GCA_044357485.1 Cytophagales bacterium | reverse complement strand
AAGGCATTGACATGGTAAGAATTCAATACAAAGGCTATGGCAGCTTGCAATCGGTACTGAAAAATGATACGGAAACCAATAGGGCCTTGAACAGGAGAGTTGAAATGAAAATTTTGAGTAAGTAGTGGCTGTTGAAAAATAGTTAATTTGTTAATTTTTAGATATTTAAGATTTTGCTTTAACCGTTTAAATGCAAGGGTGTTTTATTTTATTAAAGTGGTGCACTAGTTTGATTTTAATAGCATAGGTAAGCTATTCATTTCGTAGGGCGTTCCCTTCGGTCGCGTGATCGGCACTCGCTATTTTTCTTGTGGTCAAATCATATCGTATTAAAAGATTACCTCAATCCACAAGAAAAATGAGCTCAAACAAAGCCTCTCCCGCTAACGCAAAGCGAATTAGCCAATCATTTCAATTAAATCGAGTGGCCATTTAGCATCATAATTTTAAGTGTATTTACTAAAAATGATTTACAAATGATGTAAATGGCGTTTTTCAGACCCTAAGTAAATTTATTTTTTTGTAAAGGAGGAATGTCTTGTTTCGTTTGATTTATTTCGTCACGATTGAATAGCCGAACTCGGAGATTTTTAACTTTTGAGGAGTATGGTTTCAGCTAAGTATTATGCTTGATGAATTTTGCTTGTTTCCCCATCAATTCCTGGTTTCCACATCAATAGAAACGACCTTTCTATCCCATGGTTTACCATGTTTTGAATAACAGATTGCCAAATGGAATGTTCTTTATGGCAGTATTAGGGATAGATTTACGATACTTCAATAAAAAACTTTCGAAAATTCTTAAGTACAATAATTTTCCATTATCTTGCCACCTTAAGAGAATATTCATTTTAATTCCAATTTATACTAAAATGATTGCAATTGCTGACAGCGGAACAACCAAAACATCTTGGCTATTTATAGACAGTGTTGGGAATACTTATCATCACAAGACGGTAGGCTTTAACCCTTATTATCAGACAACAGAAAACATTTTGAACAACCTTCAAAGTGGTTTGATTCCTAATTTAGAATTTAAAGACACCGTTAGAAAAATTTATTTTTACGGTGCTGGTTGTGAGTTACCAGAAAAATGTGAACAAGTAGCGGTTGCGCTTCGTCAGTCTTTTCCAGATGCTGAAGTACACGTTTGGCATGATTTGTTGGCTGCCGCACGTGCTGTATTGGGCGACGAAGAAGGCATAGCTTGTATTGCAGGCACGGGTGCTAATTCTTGTTATTATGACGGAAAAGACGTTGTCAGCAATGTTGAATCTCTTGGTTTGTTTTTAGGAGACGAAGGAAGTGGTGGATACAAAGGCAAATTGCTGTTAAAAGATTATATGAGAAACAATATGCCTGCGCATATTCGTGAAAAATTTGAAGCAAAATACACCGACAGAACCGCGTCTATTTTGGACAATGTGTACACTAAACCATTTCCAAGTAGATATTTAGCTTCATTTATGCCATTTATCGTGGAAAATATTGCTGACCCTTATATTTATAAATTAGCTTACAAAAGTTTTGAAGAGCAATTTGATGCTTGTATTTCCAAATACCCTCGTTACCAATCATTAAATATTAGCTTTATTGGTTCTGTAGCATTTTATTTGAAAGACGTACTTGCTCAAGTGGCCAAAGACAAAGGATGTACTTTAAATAAAGTGATTCGTAATCCTATGGAAGGCTTAGCCGAATACCATGTTTCTAAAGGTTTAATGGATTAAAAAACACCTTTTTTATAATATTGAAAAAACCGCAAGCAATGTTTGCGGTTTTTTTATGCCTACAACGGAGCTGCTGAAACACTTCATTCGAATGATTAGGGTAGCATGTTGCATTAGCACCATTATTTTTTTTGTTAATAAATGACATTCATTTAAACCATTAAATTTTAGCACAGATTAACCAGCTTAAATTAATTGACATGTTATGTTCGGAGAAAATGAGCCTTGAAGTCCTTTTTTTATCCTTGATAGAATTACTGCGGTAAGCGTCAACTGTATAAAATTTTAGTATCTTTGCATCAAAAAAAATATGCGACTACGGTTTTCTGCCATTGGCATTTCGAATGAGTTTGTACAGGTATTAAATAGCTTGAAAATATATGACCTTACTGATATTCAGGCACAAAGTATTCCTGTATTGCTTAAAGAAAATAAAGATTTTGTTGGCTTAGCGCCCACAGGAACCGGAAAAACACTCGCATACGCCTTGCCTTTATTAACAAAAATTGATGCCAACAATCAGAAACCTCAAGCATTAATTTTAGTGCCTACCAGAGAATTGGCACAACAAGTTACCGATAAAATAAATGTATTAACCCAAACCTTACCTCAAATCAATTGTGTCACCATACATGGGGGAGCAGGGTCGCTTAAAGCTCAAATTAAGTCACTCAAGCACGAAGCACAAATTATTGTGGCTACCCCTGGACGTTTTGTTGATATATTAAGCCGTGGGGAAGTCGATATGCAATCAATCGCTTTTGTCGTGTTAGATGAGGCCGACGAAATGATGAACCTGAGTTTTAAAGAGGATTTGGATAAAATATTATCGCAAGTAATTCCGGAAAGAAAAGTATGGCTTTTTTCAGCTACGATGCCAGAAGATGTAGCCTTGCTTACCAAAAAATATTTGCATGCTGATAAAATTGAAGTCAGGTTAATAGATGTACAAGAACAACAAAAACTCAAAATTGACCACCATTATTTATTGGTAGAGCCCATTCAAAAGCTCGACACTTTGATTCATTTTTTACAACAACATGAAAATGAACGTGGTATTATTTTCTGCAGAACAAAAGCTGGCGTACAAAAAATGGTAAAACATTTGTTGATGAACCGGATGTCTGTCGGGGGATTACATGGTGATTTACCCCAAGGAATTAGAGATAAAATCATGGATCAATTTAGGGCAAAACACACCCAATTTTTAATAGCAACTGATATCGCTGCAAGAGGAATTGACGTCGATGACCTTGCTTTTGTGATGCAATACCAATTGCCTGATACGGCTGATTTTTATACCCACAGAAGTGGCAGAACTGGAAGAGCAGGTAAAAAAGGAATGTCTTTGACTTTTGTGTTTCCAGAAGAAGAACATAAACTTAGGGCCATGGAGGCAGAATTGGGAATGTCATTTATTGCCTACGAAAAACCATCCATGGAAACCTTAGAAGGCAGCAGCATTATTCTTTGGTCAAATAGAATTGTAAAAATGAAATTGAGCGACATCGATCCTGCCATTCGAACCAAAGTACTTCATAATTTTTCTAAACTATCTAAAGACCAACTCATCGATCGCCTGATTTCTGATCAATTACAAATGGGCTAATTGATAGAAATAAAATCAAATTTATTGTATACACCAACCAACCCCAAAGGGGTGACATTTTATGGCCAATCAAATTTGTTGTATACACCAACCCCAAAGGGGTGATATTATTATAGAACAAATATTGAATACATACCAACCCCAACGGGGTGATATTTTATGGCCAATCAAATTTGTTGTATACATTAACCCCAAAGGGGTGATATTATTATAGACATTTTTATTCATATAATTTTGCTTCAAAAAACACGTTTCATTGTTTTAAATTAATT
>JBIKPL010000346.1:0-3621 GCA_044357485.1 Cytophagales bacterium | reverse complement strand
AGTCTAACGACTGCAATTGAGCCAATAAGCCAGTTCCCGTGATGTGGGTATAGCCTGTAACAATTCCTGATTCTTCGTCTGTATGGGCAAGTAGGGCATGGAGCCAATTGGCTTGTACGGCAATGTCTGCATCCGTGATAAAAAGATAGTCGCCTTGGGCGATTTTGGCTAAATGGGCTAATACATTGGCTTTTCCTTTGGCTAATCCCAGCGTTTCTTTAATGGTGATGAGTTTAAAATGTGGTTTATCTGCGATGTATTGACTGATTATAGATTCGGATTGGTCATTAGAGTTGTCGTTGCCAATGATTATTTCGAGCTTGTCTTTAGGGAAATTGAGCGCGTTTAAGGCTATTAAACATCGTTTTATCGAAGCTTCTTCATTTCTTACCGCTACCAAAATACTCACTTTAGTATTGGTATAATCGATTGGATGAGCAATGTTTTTTTTTCTAAAAAACCATTGAATAATCAAAATCCAAAAAATACTGATAATTATGGTGAAATATATTTCAAGTCCGAAGTTCATAATGTTTGGAAGGTATAGCCTTCTGCAGTTAAGGTTTGTAAATAGCGCGGAAGTACGTATTTGATTTTTTCAAATGATTTGGTGTTGTCATGAAATACTACTATTGCTCCTTTTTTGGTGTGTTGGAGTGTTTTGTTTAAACATTTTTCTTGACTTAAATGAATGTCAAAATCACCACTTAATACATTCCAAAGTATAATGTCGTAATTTAAATCTCTTATTTTTTTTGCTTGTGCAAAGGTTAGTCTACCGTGAGGTGGCCTGAAAAGTTTCGGTAAATTAATGTTGTTAATAGGATATGAATTAATTTCCTCTTCGCAGGCGGTAATGTTTTGGAGATAAACCTCCGTGCTATTTTTTTGTCCTTTGAGGTGATTGTAGGTGTGGTTGCCAATCGCATGCCCAGCCGAAATAATTGCTTGAAAAATGTGTGGGTGTTTGGATATGTTTTCCCCAACACAAAAAAATGTGGCCTTTGCGTTATATTGTGCTAAGGTTTCCAATACCCAAGGGGTAACCTCTGGAATCGGACCATCGTCAAAGGTAATGAATACCACCTTTTCTTCCACCATTTTACGATATGTAAAACCTGGCAGTAATTTTTGGATCCATATAGGGGTGAAATGTAAATACAATTTTTTTGTAAAATTATAGATGGTTTGTTAAATAATATGTATTGTTTTCGGATATTGCAACTTCATGCGGTTTGTAATTTCATTCTATTTATCCTGTTTTATTCTGCTAAGTTATGATTAAAAAACTATCTGTCATAATACCTGCCTACAATGAGGGAGCAACAATCCATCTCATTTTAGAAAAAGTAAAGGCTGTAACTTTAATTAATGATATAGCAAAAGAAATTATTGTTGTGAATGATTATTCAACAGATAATACTGAAGAAGCTATTTTGGCCTATAAAAATGATAATCCAAGCTTAAATATCATTTATTGTAAACACGATTTTAACCAAGGCAAGGGGGCGGCTTTACATACTGGTATTCAAAGGGCAACCGGTGAATATTTGATTATTCAAGATGCTGATTTAGAGTATGTTCCTGAGGAATTCAATATTTTATTGAAACCAATAGTGGAAGGTTTTGCCGATGTGGTGTTTGGCTCTAGGTTTGTGGGTGGAAAGCCTCATCGCATATTGTTTTTTTGGCATACCATTGGGAATAAGTTTCTAACCTTTATCTCCAATCTCTTTACTGACTTAAATTTGTCAGACATGGAAACTTGTTACAAGATGTTTAATACCAAAATGATACAATCTCTTCATTTACAAGAAAAAAGATTTGGTTTTGAGCCAGAAGTTACGGCTAAAATTTCTAGAATTCCCAAAGTTAGAATTTATGAAGTGGGCATTTCCTATTATGGTAGAACTTTTGAAGAAGGCAAGAAAATAGGATGGAAAGACGGCTTTAGGGCAATTTATTGCATTTTGAAGTACGGACTTTTTAAAATGTAGTGTTTTTGTATTGCTAAAGAATAGCAATGTGAAGTATTTTTTACTTGAATTTGATGTAATTGTTATTAAATGAGTTTTTTTACATTTATCGCTTGGGTTTTCTTTCAAAAGCTTTATTTATGAAGGATTATTGTTTGTGTATCCTTTCGGTCTTTGTCTTTTTTTTGTGCTATTTAAAGCGTATTTTTTTCAAGGGGAATTGAATAAAAAAAATATATTAAAAAGTGCTTACCTACTTGACAAATAGCATATATATGTTTAAGTTTGTTAAACTCTAGTAAATATTTAACACAAAATTTAAACCCAACAAAATGAAAAAAGTATTACTTACTATTGCTGTAGCGGCAATTTCATTCGCTACAAATGCTCAAACGGCAACTTATTCTGCAAATGGTTTTGTTACAGGATTTGATGGTACTGCTGCTGAAAACTGTGGTGTATATGAATTAGGTAAAACAGATTCTTATATTCCTTCTTCTTCATTCTCTAATATAGGTAATGCATATACTAATGTCGTTGCAGCTGATGGTGCATTGACTCTTAATGTGGATGGATCAGTTGCAGGTTCTGAAGCTTGGCATAAAGTGTTCATACAATTCAACTCTGATTGTGGAACGCCAGCTAATATTGATTTGTCAGATGCTGCTAATCATAAATTTAAAATTGTATTGACTTCCTCTGCTGCAGTGAAACAATTTATGGTAATGGCTGCTGATGTGGCTGGGGTATATGCTGATAATGCTCCAATAGTTAATAAACCATTAGTGGCAGGTCAAAACACTTTCACTGCTAATGCAATTGATTTCAAAGTTTTCGGTTCTGAGGAGTCTGCTGACAAAGCTACTATCATGGGTGTTGGTTTGTACTTCAGAACGTCTTATGAGAATACTGCTGCTTTAGCTGATATTTCAGTTGATTATATTGCTATCGGAGATCAAGTAGTTGCTGATGGCGTTAATGACAATGTAATTGTATCTACAAAAACTATTGCTAACGTGTATAACTTCCAAGGTCAAGAAGTTGATGCTGCTTACCAAGGTTTAGCAATCATTAAATATACTGACGGAACAACTGAAAAAGTAGTACGTTAATTATTAGATTGTTATCATAATATTGAAAAGGCCAATAGTAATATTGGCCTTTTTTTTGTTGTGTAAAAAATGCACTTGATTTTGATAAATCGTATTGTTATTCGTTTTGCCGTTTGTAGCTAAGTGATTTTGATTTGTTAATGCTTTGCTTTAATTACAGTCAATGGGTGCTTAAGGTTGATTTAGAGTTGCAATAGCTTTATTTTTTTGAGACGTATAATTAAAAAAATGCAAAATGTTTGCAGGTATAATTATCTTTCTTACTTTTGCCATTATTATTTTTAATTACTTTTATAAATTTATTATGAAAAAATATTTTATTCTTTTAGGAAGCTTAACTTTTATGATTTGTGAGACCACTTATGCGCAATGGATTGGCGGCCCTCAAATTTCTACGACCCCTAATACTGCGGTTACGATTGGTGGAGGTACTGGTTATGTACCCAATACCACTACAGCTACTACAACTAAATTAACTGTTCAGGACGATAATCCTGAAGTGGTCATTCAAGATTTGTCCAATTTTTATGTTG
>JBIKPL010000345.1:0-3625 GCA_044357485.1 Cytophagales bacterium | reverse complement strand
CAAAGCTGAACTTGCCATAGGACCTCTCCAAACAACGGCACCTTCTGTAGGCGCTAAAAAACCAATAGAAATCATTTTAATACCATATTTTTCCACAGGTACTATATAATTTTTCCCATCAATAACTTCCATGGTTGGTTTTTCATTTTCAACGCCAAACATTACGGGTACTGAAGGACCTGAAATATCGGCATCTATCAAACCTACCTTTGCCCCACTTTTAGCCAAAGCCAAAGCCAAGTTTGAAGTTACGGTCGATTTGCCAACTCCGCCTTTACCCGAAGCAATGGCAATGATATTTTTTACACCCGGCAAGACTGGTGCGCCAAGCCTTCCAGTAGATACCTCAGCAGTTAAATTCACGGTAACTTGTAATTGACTAGAGACATGTTCGTGCACAGCATCAATACAACTTTTACGAATCAGTTCTTTAAGCGGGCAAGCTGGCGTGGTAAGAATTACCGTAAAGCTCACCTGACTATTGTCGACAACAACATCTTTGATCATATTCAAGGTTACTAAATCCTGTTTTAAATCAGGTTCTT
Organism: Cytophagales bacterium; assembly: GCA_044357485.1. Classification (GTDB taxonomy): domain Bacteria; phylum Bacteroidota; class Bacteroidia; order Cytophagales; family UBA9547; genus CALPQG02. The sequence continues at coordinate 3,080 of JBIKPL010000345.1, read as the reverse complement.
GAACCGTAGAAAGTGCCTTTATAATATCTTCTGGGGTATAATTCATTTATCTAGTACTTTAATTGTATTAAAATTATCAGTATAAATTGCATTAATTTTAATTTACGAATATAGTAATTTTAAATTTTAAATTTTGAATTTTAAATTTTGAATTCAGCAGTGACGGCAATCATAGGGCAATCATGAAACCAACTTATAATGACCTATACCATTTAGTAAAACCATAGTATCCTAAAAAACAACACCTAAGATTTAACCTTCATAACCGACATCTACTTTTAGATTTCCACCTGTGGCACTGGCCACAGCCAATTCATCACATCGCTCATTTTCAGGATGACCATTATGCCCCCTTATCCACATGAATTTAACTTTATGTTTTCGGTAAATGGCAATAAATCGTCGCCACAAATCTTCATTTTTTTTATCTTTAAACGCTTTTTTGAGCCAACCCCAAATCCAACCTTTCTCCACTGCATCAACGACATATTTAGAATCTGAATAGACGGTTACTTCAACACCTTCCCCTTTCAAGGTTTCTAAACCAATGATTACCGCAAGCAACTCCATTCTGTTATTCGTAGTTCTGACAAAGCCCTCACTCATCTCTTTGCGGTGGGGGCCAAAAGTTAATATTGTGCCATAACCACCAGGACCAGGATTACCTCTTGAAGAACCGTCCGTATAAATATTTACCATTTCGCTACATTAAATCGTTTTAAGGGTGATGCTAAAGCAAATGATTATAAAATATAACCAAAGCTAAAACCCAATTGCACAGGAATAAAAAAACCAGCTTTTCGTACCCCACTAAACAAATTAGCAGATTTTGTTTGTCCATCTAATTGTTCGCTATATTGTTTAATACCTACCCCTAAGCCAACAAAAAAATCCATGGTAAAACCAGGTTTATCGGTAGCCTTTAAAAGTCGATCACCGATTTGAAAAGTATATTGGTATACGTCGGCATCAGCAGAAAGCAAGATGGTGTTTCCTGTTAATGAATTTACATAGGCCGTATATTGAAGTTCCTGGTATTTTAATTCATGCCCATAATAGAGCATGCCATAACTACTCATTTTTTTATAAAACCGCTGCTTTAAGCCCAATGCAAAACCAGTACTAAATAATTTATCGGTGCCTTGCGATTCAGGATTTCCAAAAAAAGGAATCCTATAAATGGTATAATTAAGCTCTAAACCCATTTTCTCTTCCATATAATACTCAACATATACAGGCAAGGACCCACGCATCAATGCCGCAGGATTGCAACTTAAAATAGTTGTATTGTATTGATTTAGAGAAGGGTTAAAAAAACGAGTAGGCTTTCTTTTTTTCTTTTTTTGCACCACTTCTAAGTCTTTTTTAGGTGTCATTTTAAGGATAACAGTATCTTTAATATTGATGGTATCGCCAGTGATTTTTTCAGCTTCTTTGTCGTAATACGTTTTATAATACCCTGCTAAAGCTTCCTCATCATCATAAAGTTTCCAAGACCCAATTTTGTTTCCATCCTTAATTTTACCTTCCATCCTTAATTTCCCATTGGGAAAATAGCCCGTATACCAACCTTCGCACTCTTTAAAATCACAACGAGCTTCCAATGCACCATTATCATAATAATATTGCCATAAGCCATGGTTTTTTTCTTGTTTCACAAAACCTTCAATTCTCAATTTCCCATTAGGGAAATATTCTTTGTAAGGCCCATCGCCATTGTTAAAAGTACTTTCCCCTTTTAAACTCCCAATTTCATAATAGGAAAGCCACTTCCCATCTTTTCTACCGGCGGCCATTTCCCCTTGAGAGCTCAATTGACTATTGGGATAATAATATTTCCAACTTCCGACTTGCACTCCATTTACATAATTCCCTTGAGCTGACACGACTTTATTGTCATGGTAATACATCCAATAGCCTTCTTTTAGACCAAATCTTTCTGTGCCTTGTGCTTTCAAAACACCGTTTTCGTGGTAATAAAGCCAAGTACTGTCACTCAACCCGGCTTTGAGTAAACCTTCCATTTTAAGTTGCCCATCAACAAAATATTCACGATACCAACCCGAATTATTTACAAGTAAAGCATCGCCTTTTATTTTACCATCTTCATAAAAATACTTCCATTGACCAGTGATTTCTCCTTTGTCATAATCGCCTATCGATTTTATGGTTTGGTCTTCATAATAAAAAGTCCAGGTGCTGTCTTTTTTGCCTTTCCATAACTTCCCCTGCATTTGAAGGTTTTGATTTTCATAATAATATTTCCAAATGCCTTCAGGTAAATTCTTACCATAATATCCTTCAGATTTTTTATTACCGTTTTCATAATAAAACTCCCACAAACCATGGTGTTGATTTTGCACAAAATACCCCTTCATTTTCACTTTGCCATTTAAGTAAAAAGAGGTAAACAAGCCATCAATAGACTTTTTATTTTTATTATTTAAAAAATATTCTTCTTTGAGTTGTGTTTTGGCAAGATCGTGCCAAACTTGTTTTTTGATATTTTGGGCATACACATGCTTTTCTAAAAAAAGAAGACTAAAGGTGAGTACCAGCAAAGAAATGACTATTCTCAATTTCTTATATTATTATAAACGGTGTGCACTGCAATTTGATAAAAAACAGTGATTTAGAAAAGAAAATAAAGCTTTAATTAGGGCTCAATGAAAAACGTTACTCCTATTTTAAAAATTAAACTACACTCCAGCAGTATTGAGTACTTGGAGTGAAGAATAGGAAGGCAAAGCCCGGAGCCGGCAGCGAGTTATGCAATGGATTGCCTATATACCATTGAAATCAAACTAGTGAGACACTTTAATGGGATAAAATCAAATACCCTTGCATTAAAAAGGCTAAATCAATAGCTTAAGTTTCTAAAAATCAAAGATTTAAATATTTTTCAGTTGACCCTAAGGATAAAACTATTTTTCAGCAGTCTCTAAGTAAGACTATAAATAAGGTTGGTGGTAGATGATTTGTTGTGGGTAGGTTTGATTTATGTTAAATAAATGAATTAGGGCGTTCCCCTTCGGGTCGCGTGATCGGCACTCGCTTTTTTTCTTGTGGTCAAATCATAC
>JBIKPL010000344.1:0-3628 GCA_044357485.1 Cytophagales bacterium | reverse complement strand
CCACCGACAGCAACCTATCACGTTCGGGATTTTCCAAAAATGATGGTTGCTGTCGGTGGGGTAGGTGGTCGAAATATAGCTGCCCATTTTGCCAATCACTTTGTTGCCTATGTTTAGGTATAAACTCGCTTCGGGCCCGCCTTCTAAATACACCGCATTGGTGATTTTAAAAGGGAATTGTAACATAAATTGAATCATTTCTTTGTGGGTATACGGCGATCGATTGAATATAAAATACAGTTGATGTTCACTGTCGTGTGCCGCAATAAGCATGCTGCAGGCTTGTTTTTTCTTGTCCCAAGAAAGAGGCGTTCCGTCGCAATCGATCATGCGCATGCATTGCGAAAAGGTGTGGAATTGGTTTTTCACCGTATCCCAAGGGGCGCAATTTAAATCTAAAATGGTAAATTTTTGCTGGGAAGAATCTTTGGCATTAAAGGCCATCATGCCATTATACCCTTCTTTGAAAATGGGGTTATTGAGGTGGGCATAATTTTTCATGAAGCCATCATTTTCTAGCCTATTGGCTAAATTATACATGCCAGCATTGATGACTACGTTTAATTGAAAAGTGTCGGCCCATTCTTTAGCAGTTCTAGCTTTGTATTTCTGTTCCGACGCAGTCAGTAAAAAAAAATCAAATTGCGTTGGATTAATTTTAACCACCGTGATTTTCGAATCGTTTACAATTGATTGCTTTGGCGCCAAAACTTCGGCATAACTTATGCCATCGGAAAGGCCAAGCCATTGGAATTTTAAAGTGGTGGTGTCTTGTGCCTTTAAGTGTACATAAGTGAAACACAAAAGGAGCAAAGTGACATAAGTTTTAGTCATAACAATCAAATTTGGTGGCTTTCATGGGAAAAAGTTCATGCATTTCTCCAGAGTAATAAAATTGGTAAGCCAATGCGCCAAACGAATATTCTTGGGTATGTACTTTAATGGTAGAGCCTCCAACCCGAGGATTACTTTTGGGAACAGATTGCGGAAATCCAACATTAAATAAGGTGGCTAAAATTTCGGGTCTATCTGCAATCGGAAATCCTGCCCTTTCCCATTGGCGTTTTATTTGTTTGAGAAAAATGGCAGCATATAGGTACGAATAATAGTGGTTTTTGAAAGTAATCAAACGGTCGATTCTTTCTTTTGCTGGATCATTGGTTTTGAAATCTAAAAGGTGTTCGTATTGCTTTCCGAGGTAATATTTACTTGTGCTGTCTTTGAGGTAGGTTTCTATATTTTTGGCCGTAAGTTCTTTGATGCCTGTTACGCCCAATGAAAACTTCGATTCTACCGACAGAATTTTAAGTGGTCCTATCCATCTTTTGTAGGCTTCTCGGTCGGAATTGAATAATCGAATTTGTTCCCCCACCAAGCAGGCCACAATTAACCTTTCTTCCACATTGGTTTGTTTGGCTACGGAGTCGATGAGTTTTTTGTCTTTGGCAACCGCAATTTTAAAATCGCTCCATTCTATGATATTCATCCATTCAAAAACACTTAAATGCTTCAATGAATCGTTTGGCAAAGCGGTGTGTTGTATTTTTTGAATAGCCGTCAAATAAGCAGTATTGGTTTGAAGTTGAATATCAACCGCATCCAGCATTTTGTGTACTTCTTTGATCGCCGTTCCCTCTTGCATTACTTTTAAAATGTACTGTGCATTTTTAGGGTAAAATTGATTCAATACCAAAATGCGATTCAAGGCTTGGTTTTGGTAGGTATCGATGGTGGAGGTATCAAGCTTGAAAGATTGGTTGTATTTGTCTTCCATGGCTTGGAAATGACGGTTGTTGGCGTCAATATTTCCTTTTTGGTCGGTTAATCTAAATTGTATCGCGAGATAGGAGGCAGAGAGTAAAAAGCCTACGATGGCAAAGGAAATAACAAGGATATAACTGGGGATTTTGACCCATTTATTGGTTAAAATTCTTTTCAATGGCGTGTAAGATGTGTTACTTTACAAAAGTATACATTTTACAACATAAGCCAACAAAAATGAAAACTCCTTTGGTTGATAAAGATTGTTTGTTGAAAAAATTCGCAGGGAAAGGTGGCTGGACGTACACCGATATAGAGGAGATTCCCATGGATAAATCAGCGCCTTTTGGTTGGGTGCAAGTGAGTGGTTTTATTGATACTTTTGAATTGCGTCAATACAAATTGATGCCCATGGGAAATGGCAAATTGTTTTTACCTGTGAGAGCTGAAATTAGAAAAAAAATCAATAAAAAAGAGGGTGATTGGGTGCATGTTCGCTTGTTTGTAGACGATTCCTCCACGGTGACCGCCGCTGAAATTATAGCCTGTTTACAAGACGAGCCAAAGGCTTATGCTAAATTTTTAACTTATCCGGTGGCTATTCGAGATGAATGGATTGCTAGTATAGGCAAGGTGCAACAAGATGAGGAGAAGGTGCAAAAGATTGTTAGTCTTATTGATCAATTGTTGAATGAATAAAATGCTATAATTTTAAGATTTAAACTAAAAAGAATTTAATTTCTTAAATGAAAACAAATGAATTAGAAAAACGTTTTTTTTAAGCATTTAATATGGGAATGTAATATATTGTTCCAATTACTATAAAATAAAAAACCTTTCTCCAATAAGTATAACTTACAGAAGAAAGGTTTTTAATTTTAAAATGATATTAATGAATTATTACAGCTTTGATTCTAGCAACTTTGTTAGACGTTGCTATCTGTATTACATAAACACCAGCATTAAAAATTGATGTAATCAAATTAATTTTATGGTTACCAATTGATAAATCTTTGATTTCTGAAGCATAAACTTCTTTTCCTTGATTATCAATAATAGATACCGTAACCGTTTCGTTTTTATCTAATTCAAAAGATAATGTAGTTGCATCACCAGTTGGATTAGGATATAATGTAATGTCAGAAGAAAATGTTGATAAATTTTCAACAACAGTTACCAATTTTGAAGCTGCATAAGTATCAGGGTTGAATAATCTTATTAATTGACCATATTCTACTAAAGCTGAATTTGGATGAGTAGCGTGAGATTGATCTACAAAAATAAATTCACCTGGCCCTAAAATTTCTTCCATATCAATAATTCCTGATGATTCTTCGTCTTTATTGAATGGAGCACTTGCTGCAATTCCAATATCACCAAATCTAGCAGGGTCATGTTTTGCAATTATTTTCAAAGAATCACCCATGATTGAATATTGCCATATTTTAGCGTTATGCTCTGCATTGCCATTGTCTTCTTGCATTAACACATGTCCGTAGTTGTCAATTGTTAAGTTGTCTAACATATTTACACCTTCAGTGCCGTCAATTAATAAGTCTATAGTACCACCTAAATCAGGGTTTGTTATGTCTGCGAAGTTTAATCTCCACAAACGGCTACGACCTATTTGAGCACCAACGTTGTCATTTACTTGGTCTAATCTATCAGTAGTTACAAAGTAGAATTTGCTATGATCTTTAGGGTCCCAAGCACCATCTTCAGGACGAGAGAAGTAAGTAGAGGCAGTATCCGCTAATGTGAAAGCATCACCACTTACAATATTAGTCACTCTTGAAGTAGAATTTACAACTTCTACAGGATTGTTAGTTACGCTTACAAATTTAAGCATACCATTCATTAAACCTGC
>JBIKPL010000004.1:0-29231 GCA_044357485.1 Cytophagales bacterium | reverse complement strand
CCATGCAAATACATAATAGATAAACTTACTGTTTGAATAAGTAGTATCATGCTTAAAGCGCAGTATTTCAGTCATTGTCTGATTCATTATCATTCCTTCAAAAAACATTTTAAAAAAGCTATTTGATATTTTCAAAAAATTGCATTGGCAAATTCTAGAATTTCTAACACTATACCTCTCCCCTTTTGGCAAACTTAGGCCGCTACAATTCAATGGCCATCATAAAATTCCATTGCTATTTCCTTCTAATTGACGGTCTAAGTTTTTAAGTTTTTCTTTAAACTTTGCCCATTCTTGCTTGGCCTTCCCGTTGTTTTGCTTTAAATCTTTTTTAATTTTAGTCGAAAGCGTTTTCCCCTCTTTAATAATATCCTGTCCTTCTTTATCTATTTTTTTACTCGACCATTTGTCAATATTTTCAATTTTCTGTAACGTAGCATCGAGATAGGCACTTATTTGTTTAGATTCTGAAGCATAGTCAGTATAGAGTTGTTCATATTGTGCTGTAAAATTTTTATAGAGGGCTACATTTGCTTCCATAAAAGCATTCACAAGCACCGACTCCTTCACTAGTTCTCCTTTTTCAAGTCTTTGGGCCAATTCATTTAATTTAATTTGGGCTGCCTGAAGTTGCTGTTTATGTTCGGCTTTTTTTATTTCTTCCTCCAAATAAGCTGAAACCTTCTTAATTTCTGCTGCAGCCAATTTCATTTCCTTAGACTTGAAATTTTGTTTGGCCTTATCAAAATGGTTTTCAGGCTCTTGTTGTATTATCCAAAACAAATCTTGTGAAATAAGTACCTCCTCCTTTTTAGTAGGAATAGAATCAAATGAAATCAATTCTGATTTATTGATTAAATGGGGAGCTCGCTCAGATGCTTTTTCTTTTTTACAAGCTAAAATCCCAATCAATGACAAAACAAAAATGGTCAACGTTTTCATAAGTTTAAAATTTAAAAATCTACAAGGCAAAGAAATACAAATAATTTGAATTAAATCACCCATTTATATCATCGCTAAAAATGATTAAAACCCACGAAATATCAAATCATCAAAGGCTAAACCCACAATGCAAAGTCCTTCCCCAATAAAGACCCATTACAACCGCTCTAAAGTCACAAAATCAAAATCAAATTCATGTTTTTCATCTTTTACATGAGCTTCTCTACAAGTTTCTTTAAACAAGGCCGCATCAATAGCCGGAAAAAAAACATCTCCAGGAACCTCGGCTTTCACTTCTGTCACATAAAGTTTGTCGGCCAACACAAGTGACTGATTATAAACCTCTCCACCACCAATAATAAAAGCTTCAGTTTCATTGTTCGCCCTACAAATTTCAAGGGCTTTCGCTAAAGAATGCACCACTGTACAACCAGCCGCTTCATACTGTTGGTCTCTCGTAATAATTACGTTGGTACGATTTGGCAAAGGTCTTCCGATAGACTCATAGGTTTTTCTACCCATCACAATATGATGATGGGTGGTGAGTTGACGAAAATACTTTAAATCGGCAGGCAAATGCCATAACAATTGGTTGTCTTTCCCTATGGCCTTGTTTTGTGCAAAGGCCACAATGATACTTGTTATCATACGCTATGTTTACTATTTATACAAGTTTATTTCCTCTCAAAAACTCCTCAATTGACATTCGTTTCTTTCCTTCCAATTGTAATGACAAAATCCCTAGAATGCCTTTCCCGGTTTGAAAATGCAAAAATGTTTTACCATCTGTTTTCAACTCGCCTATTGTTGCTATGGCGTCTTCATTCACCACAAAAGTCTCAAATATTTTACAAGATTTATCATTGATATTGGTAAAAGCGGCAGGATAAGGGCTCAAACCCCTTACCAAATTATGGATGTCAACCGCAGATTTTGACCAATCTATTTTACAGGTTTCTTTGAAAATTTTGGGCGCAAGTTTAGGAATAGCCACATAAGGCTGCGGACTTCTAGGATAATCGCCAGCTTGAATGGCCGTAATGGTTTGTAAAATTAAATCGGCCCCTTTGCTCATTTGTTTTTCGTACAAAGTACCAATGGTATCTTCAGGCAGAATGGCTTGTTTAAATTGAAAAATGATATCGCCAGTATCAATTTCATGTTTCAAGAAAAAGGTCGTACATCCTGTTTCTTTTTCACCGTTGATGATGGCCCAATTGATTGGCGCAGCACCACGATAATCAGGGAGCAATGAGGCGTGTAAATTCAGTGTTCCTAAACGTGGCATATTCCAAACCGCTTCAGGCAACATCCTAAAGGCTACGACTACTTGTAAATCGGCTTCATACGATTTCAGTAAAGTTTGAAACGCTTCATCCTTGAGTTTTTCGGGTTGAAGTACCGGTATATGATTCGCTAAGGCATAAGTCTTTACAGGAGAAGGCGTCAATTGTAATCCTCTTCCAGCTGGTTTATCAGGAACGGTGACCACCGCTACCACATTGAATCCATTTTTTACTAAAATATCCAAACTTGGTACGGCAAATTCAGGCGTACCCATATATATAATTCTTAGTGCTTTATTCATCAAAATCAGGATATAATAAATATTTTTTTCTATTTAACTTAAAGGCATTCAGTGCTGGTTGCCATGCTTTACGAATTTCAATTTCTGATTTGCCTGCTTTAATCGCTAATCGAATTTGATCGGTACCGGCAAGTTTATCAAAAAAATTATTTTTAATAAAAAAGGAGGCGGTATCCGTGGTATTTTGGTACATATCTAGCACATAGGCAAGCGTAAAACCTTTGGCTGTATCGGCACTATTTCTCAAATCTTTGCCATAACATAATTTACCATTGAACTTCGGATTTTTATCCATTCCTTCTATAGGCATTGGGGTAAAGGTAAAAGTGCCAAAAGAGGACTGCAAGCCACCATATACCTGAAATGGAAACATCGTTCCTCTTCCTAAACTCGCTTGCTCTACGCCTTCAAGCAAACACAAGGAGGGATACAATTTTATGGCTACATTGTTTGGCATATTGGGGGAGGTTTTAACAGGTACCGAATAAGTAGATTTGTGGGTATATCCTTTACATTTAATCACCACCAAATCGCATTGCACGCCATCTTTTAACCATTTTTCTCCGTTAATCATTTGGGCTAATTCCCCTACGGTGAGTCCATGTACAATTGGAATTGGGTCCATGCCTACAAAAGACCTAAACTTTAAATTCAATACCGGACCGTCGACATAATATCCATTAGGGTTTGGTCGATCTAAGACAATCATTTTAATTTTTTGCTCTGCACAAGCCTCCATGACATAATGCATGGTACTGATATAAGTAAAAAACCTAGCGCCAACATCCTGAATATCAAAAATAACAACCTCAATACCTGCCAATTGCTCAGCACTTGGCTTAGCGTTTTTGCCATAAATAGAAACAATAGGCAAACCTGTTTTAGTATCTATACTATTGTTTACATGTTCTCCGGCATCGGCAGTTCCTCTAAAGCCATGTTCTGGGGCAAAAATGTATTTAATATTGATTTTTAATCGCAATAATGAATCAACCAAATGGGAATTACCAATGGTAGAAGTTTGGTTTACCACCAAGGCTACTTGTTTATTTTTCAATAATGGCATGTACGCAGGTGTATCTTGCGCCCCTACTGTAATTAGGTTTTGGGCATGGCAACTACTGATCAGTAGTAATAAAAAGAGGTAGGTTAAGTATTTTTTTATCATGAAGTAATTAGTTTCGAAAATTCATCCCTATATTTAAAGCAAAATTAGTCATTATATTGAAGGCTTCCATTTTCATCGCACGAAGAATTCGTGAAAACAAAGAAAAATCTTTTTCCTCCACTGTTGTAAAGATAGCGGTTACCAGCATAGCTATTGCTATAGCCGTATTAATTATTGCATTTGCAATACTTCAAGGCTTCAAAGATAATATTCAAAATAAATTATTCAGCTTTTCGGGACATATTCAAGTAAACAAACTTGACGACAACGAATCGTATGTTGAAAATCCTGTACCTGTTCGGTCATTTTTAGAAGGCAACAAAGTATTGGCCAAAGAAATTAGTCACATACAAGTATACGCCACGAAAGCAGGCTTACTAAAAACAGAAGAGGAAGTTACAGGGGTATTGCTAAAAGGCGTTGATAAAAACGTTGATAGCAATAAAATAAAGCAAAACTTAGTCGCCGGCAACTTTATTCATTTTGAAGATTCTACCTTTTCAAAAGAAATTATTATCAGCGAACATATTGCTAAAAAGCTAAAATTAAAAGTAAACGATGTGGTTTGGATGTATTTTATTCAAAACCCTCCACGTTATAGAAAACTCAAAGTAGCAGGCATTTACCAAACAGGTCTTGAAGAATTTGACGACTTGTATATTTTTGGTGACATCAAATTAATTCGACAGCTCAACAACTGGCCAGATTCCCTTGTGGGTGGTTATGAAATTTATGTAAAAGACTTCACTAAGCTACAATCAACCGCATTTAAAATCCGTGATGCGATGGATTACGACATGTCTTTGATGATGATCACAGACAAATACTTGCAAATTTTTGATTGGCTTCATTTACTGAATAGAAATGCATATATATTTATGATTTTGATTTTATTTGTTGCCTGCTTCAATATGGTGTCTACCATTTTGATTATGGTAATGGAGCGAACCAATATGATTGGTGTACTCAAAGCATTAGGCGCAACCGATGGGCAAGTGAGAAAAATTTTCTTATTCAATGGCTTTAATATTATCATGAGAGGTGTTTTTTGGGGAAATCTTTTAGGGCTTGGCTTTTGCGCCGTGCAGTATTACTTGCATCTCATTCCACTTGATGCGGCCAACTACTACATGAATCATGTTCCCATTAAATGGGATTGGACGGCCATCATTTTAGTGAATTTGATTTGTTTTGTCACCGTTACCATTATCTTATTTATCCCCTTGGTCATTATCCCTCGCATTAGACCAATCAATGCCATTAAATTCAGTTAATACACTAATAATCAATCATTAGATTATAACACTACCGCTTGAAAAACGACTTGGTTGCATAGGCATAAAAAAACAAATCACACTTCAATTTTAAACTATTTTTGATGGTTAAAAACACTTTTTTTTGTTTAAATTTGCCTCTTATTAAATTCATTATTTCGTATTTAACATCCCAATTATTATCCGATGAAAAAGAATTTTGTTTTCTTCCTTGTAGGGCTAAGCCTCAGCTTCAACCTATTTGCACAAACCGATAAATACCAAACACAATCATTCACAGAAGCAGGATACACCTACGAAGCAGTAACAAATGACCCACTAAAAGTAAGAATTTACACTTTAAAAAATGGGTTAAAAGTATACATGACCGTTTACAAAGACGCTCCTCGTATCCAGACTTTTATAGCGGTAAAAGCGGGAAGTAAAAATGACCCATCGCATGCAACAGGTTTAGCACATTACTTAGAACATATTTTATTTAAAGGAACCTCTCAATTTGGCAGCGCAAACTGGGAAAAAGAAAAACCTCTGATTGATAAAATTGAAAACCTATACGAAGTTTACCGCAAAACAACAGATCCTGCTAAAAGAAAATTTATTTACCATCAAATAGACAGTGTTTCAGGTGTTGCCGCAAATTATGCCATCGCTAATGAATACGATAAAATGCTTGGGGGAATTGGTGCTTCAGGAACGAATGCCTATACTTATGTAGAACAAACTGTTTATGTAAACGAAATCCCTAGTAATCAAATTGAAAAATGGGCTCAAATTGAAGCCGAAAGATTTAGAGAAGTGACCCCAAGATTGTTTCATACTGAATTGGAAGCCGTATATGAAGAAAAAAACAAGGGCTTAGACAGTGACAGAAGAAAAGTATGGGAATTGATGTTTGAAGGACTTTTTCAAAAACATACGTACGGAACTCAAACGACCATTGGCACCATTGATCATTTAAAAAATCCTTCTATTAAAGAGATTAAAAAATACTTCGACACCTATTATGTACCAAACAATATGGCGATTTGTTTGAGTGGTGATTTTGATCCTACAGAAACCATTAAAATCATTGACAAATATTTTAGTCATTTAAAATCAAAATCAGTTCCAAGCTTTAGTCCTGCCGTAGAAGCCCCCATTACAGCTCCTATCGTTAAAACAGCTATTGGTCCTGATGCAGAAAGTGTAAGTTTAGCTTTTCGATTCCCTGGCAACAAAACCAAAGAATCATTGATGATAGAATTGGTGAGTATGATTTTATCCAATGCCCAAGCAGGATTAATTGACCTCAACCTCAACCAAGAACAAAAAATTTTAGGAGGCTACTCCTACCCACTGCAACTAAATGATTATTCTGCACATATTTTAGGCGGTCAGCCTAGAGAAGGACAAACCTTAGAAGAAGTGAGCGATTTATTATTAGCCCAATTAACACTCATTAAACAAGGGAAATTTGATGATTGGCTACTAAAAGCAATCATTTATGATTATAAAATCAGCAAAATGCGTGAATTTGAAAACAACAAAGAGCGCGCCGACGCATTTGTCTCTGCATTTGTTAGCGGAATGGAATGGAAAGATTATATCGCCAAAATTGATTTGCTTGAAAAAATCACCAAAGAGGAAGTCATCAATTTTGTTACGCAACATTATAACAACAATTATGTGGTAATTTACAAAAGGGTTGGCGTAGATTCATTGATTAAAAAAGTAGACAAACCAACCATCACGCCAGTTTCCGTAAACAGAGAAGCGCAATCGCCATTCTATAAAATCATTAATTCACAAGCATCTTCTATAATCAATCCTGTATTTATTGATTATCAAAAAGACATTCAAAAATTAAGACTACTGTCTGGTGTAGAGGTACTTTACCGCAACAATGAAGAAAACGACATTTTTAATCTGTATTACATTTTAAATGTTGGCAATAATAATAACCCAAAAATTGGTTTGGCTATCCAGTACCTCGAATACCTCGGAAGCAAACAATTTAAAGCTGAAGCACTCAAAAAAGAATTTTATAAACTAGGCTGTACCTTTGATGTATTTTCATCTGAAGACAAAGTGTATGTAACCCTCAATGGATTGAATGAGAATTTTGAAGAAGCGACAAAATTATTCGAATCATTTTTACTCAACCCTCAACCAGACACCGTAGCACTTCAAAACATGATTGAAGGCATATTAAAAAGCCGTGCTGACGCTAAAAGAAACAAGGCAACCATCCTCAACAAAGCTTTGGTGAGCTATGCTAAATATGGCGAAAAATCACCATTCACCAATAATTTATCAGAAGAAGCACTCAAAGCAATTAAACCTGAAGAATTAATTGCCATGATAAAATCAATTAATTTATATGAGCATCATATTTTATATTATGGCCCTAAAAGCAGTAAAGATTTAGTCACAAGTTTAGACAATATTCATATCGTACCTTCTATAAGACTCCCTGTACCAGCACCCGTATATTTCAACGAATTACCTTTTGATAGTAATTTGGTGTATTGGGTAAATTACGACATGGTACAAGCTGAATTAGTATTATTAAGCAAATCGGTGAATTATGATAAAAATTTAGTGCCCGTCATTTCATTGTACAATGAATATTTTGGAGGAAGCATGAGCTCCATCGTTTTTCAAGAAATAAGAGAATCTAAAGCCTTGGCTTATGCGGTAAAATCGAGTTATATGTTGGCAAAAGAAGCTGGCAGGTCAAATTATGTATTTTCGTATATTGGCACTCAAGCAGACAAACTGCCAGAAGCTTTGGCAGGAATGCAAGAATTATTAACCAATATGCCAGAGGCAACAGTTACATTTAATACGTCCAAAGACGCTATCATAAACACGATAGAAACAGAAAGAATTACCAAAGCCGATATCCTATTTAATTATGAAACAAGTAAGAAATATGGCTTAGACTATGACCTTAGAGAGGATGTATACAAAGCTGTAAAAAACATGCGTTTTGAGGACATCAAAAAATTCCAAGAACATTTCATCAAAGGGGTTCCTCAAAAAATTTTAGTAATAGGCGCTAAAGACAAAATCAATTTTGAAGTATTGAAAAAATACGGAAGATTAAAAGAATTAAGTTTAAAAGAAGTATTTGGTTATTAATCACAATACCTTGATTACAAGACAGCAGCAAACAAAATCAAAAATAACACCTATTAAGTTTGAAACTAAGAAGAATATTGTTAGTTTTGCAATCCCAAATCTTAAGTGATTTGACTGGGCCTATAGCTCAGCTGGTTAGAGCACCTGACTCATAATCAGGTGGTCCCTGGTTCGAGCCCAGGTGGGCCCACTGTAAACCCTTCTAAATTAATTATTTAGAAGGGTTTTTTTATTTATTTTCATTGATTTGTACACCTGACTTATTAAATTGTTCTATAATTGTATGTAATTAATAATCAGGTTTTTATGTTAATTTATTGTTTCTTTTTTTATAAAATCACCCTATTTTTATGAAATTATAGCCAACAAATTAGCTAACAATTTCTATTAAATTAATAATTGTAAGTATTTGTATATCTGTTAGATATGTTTTTTTATTTAACCAATTCATCTGGTTATTTTTGTTTTTTACTTTTAGAATTGAATTTATTATATATTTGTTTGCGGAATAATTAACACCTAATTAAGAAAGTAATTTTTGAATTGTAAGAGAGATTTTATATGGATGTAATCAATTTTGATTTACTAGTCTCTAATATTCAGGAAACAAACAAATACTTTACCTCACAAGCTCAGAAACAAGTGAATGTAGCTTTGACTTTAAGAAATTGGTTTATTGGTTTGCATTTAGTTGAATATGAGTTGAACGGGTTAGATAGAGCCAGCTATGGCAAAAGTTTATTTAAAGTAATAAGTACAAGAACCAAAGGCATAAAAGGTATGTCTGAAAGAAACCTATATTTATTTAAATCATTTTATTTAGCGTATTCATACATTTTGCAGTCGCCGACTGCAAAATTATACATTGCTGAATTAATGCAAAATACAATTATTTTGTCAAGGGGGGAACAATTACCTTCAATTGAGCAAGAAGTTAAAAAAACGACCCTAATTCTAATCATTTTAAAACAGTAATAGAACCAGAATTACTTTTAAATCAATTAAGTTTTACACATTTTATTGAATTATTAAAATGTAATACTAATACTGAGCGCAATTTTTACGAAGTTGAAAGTATCAAAAATAATTGGTCGGTAAAAGCATTACAAAGAGCAATGAATAGTATGCTTTTTGAACGTACAAGTTTGAGTACTGATAAGGAAGCTGTTTTGAAAAAACAAATAGTTGGTTTGCCAATTACAGCAGAAGAAGTATTCAGGAATCCGTATATGTTAGAGTTTTTAGGGCTTGAAGCACAAAATCTCAATTTGTCTTTGAGCGAATATGTGGAAAGCATTATAACTAATCATGGACAACAAACCAATGCTGAAAACAAATCAATGATTGAATCAGAAATAGGAGAATAAAAAACTAAACTCGCTATTTATGAAAACCCAACAATGTTAAAATGGTCGGAGTATGATAAAGTAAAACTGGCTGGGTATTAATAAATTAATGGAATAATGAAGTTTAAAAATTTTAAAACCATTGAAGACTTTTATGCTATTTTAATAAATACTGCACAAAATAAACAAGCCTTTCTACATGCAGACAACTACATCGCCTAATAAAAACTATCTAGTTTATTCTATCATTCTTGCAATTTACCTTTACAGAATCTGCCTAAGTTGGAAACAGTGGCAGGAATTTGACAAGAAACTAAAGCACAAAAAATCTAATACTTTCAAATAATTTAAAAGTGCGAGCTTAATAACAACTCGCACTTAATTATTGGATTGAATTTGCTGACGAATGTTTATACTTGTCGTGGCATTGAAAAGGTAAATTTGTTGCATAGTTATCTATAATAATCTTTTTTATTGACTTAATTTTAGTGATTAATTTATTTTATATTTATTTGTAATAAAAATGCATTATATTTAAGTAGTATGAAAAAAATATTAGTAGTTGATGATGACTTGACTTTTTCGTTAATGTTAAAACGATTTTTAGAAAAACAAAAGTTTGAAGTAATAACTTCAAAAGATGCTATAACGGCACTTCATGTATTGAAGAAAGAGTCTTTTGATTTAATACTTTCAGATTATAAAATGCCTTATAAGGATGGTTTTGAGTTTTTAGAAGATTTAAATGAAATGAATTTAGATATTCCTATCATTTTTATGACAAGTTTTGGCGATATAAAATTAGCCGTAAAATCAATTAAAAATGGAGCAGTTGACTACTTAACAAAACCAATAAATACTGAAGATTTATTAGTTGCAATTAATAATATTTTAGGTAAAACAACTAAAAAAAATGTAAAAATACTTAAAGTTATAAGAGGGACTAGCGAAATTTGGAATAGTATAGAAAAAAATATAAAGCTAGTAGCTCCTACTGATTTTTCGGTAATAATTTATGGTGAAACTGGGGTAGGTAAAGAGATAATCGCAAATAAAATTCATCAAAGTAGTAATAGAGCCAACAAACCATTTGTTACTGTTGATTGTGGTACTTTGTCAAAAGAATTGTCATCAAGTGAATTATTTGGACATGTAAAAGGTGCTTTTACTGGAGCGATAAATGATAAAATAGGCTTGTTAGAAACTGCAAACGAAGGTACTATTTTTCTTGATGAAATAGGAAATCTCAGTTATGATGTACAAGTGAAATTGTTGAGAGCTATTCAAGAACGTCGAATTATGAAAATTGGTAGTACCAAAAATGTAGATTTAGATGTAAGAATAATAGTTGCCAGCAATGATGATTTAAAAAATAAAGTTACAGAAGGTACATTCAGAGAAGATTTATTTTATAGATTAAATGAATATCAGATAAATATACCTCCTTTAAGAGAACGCAATGAAGATATTTTAGTTTTTGCAAATTCATTTGTTGAACAAGCAAAAGAAGAGTTAGGTAAATCGGTACAAGCATTCGATAAAGAAACTGAATTAATTTTGACTAATTATAAATGGCCAGGTAATGTAAGAGAATTGAAAAATGTTGTACGAAGAATGGTACTTTTAACAGAAAATGATAAAGCTATTTCAAAGAAATCACTTCCATTTGAAATTATTAACAATAAAATTACTATTAACGACGAATCTAGTGAACTCAAATTAAAATCACAATCATTAGAAAAAAGTATCATTAAAGAAACATTGGAAAAATGTAAATTTAACAAAAGCAAAGCCGCTGTATTGTTAAATATAGATAGAAAAACACTTTATTCGAAAATAAAACAATATGATTTGGAAAATTAGTGTTTAAATTTTTGTCAATTCCATTTCAAGAGCATTATTAAGTTTGTTCACTTCATCAAATAATGCAATAATTAAAATATGAATTTCATTAGGGTCAAATGATTTATTTTCAAGTAGTTCTATTTTGGTTAAGAGATCAATAATAGAATTTGCTTTAAGCTGACTACAGGTGTTAATCATTCTGTGTGCAATTTCTATAATCTGGTTATAATTATTATTTTTAAAGCAAGTATCTATTTCTTCTAATTCGGTTTTGGTTTGATTGATAAATGAGTTGATAAATAATTTTAACGTTTCTGTATCATTCAAAGCAAATGATTTAAAATCGTCTAAAGAATACTGGTAAATATTGGTTTGAATATTTTTCTTAACATTTGAATATTTTAAAGGAATGTTCAAACTTTCAAATATTGAAATACCTAAATCAACTTGTTTAAAAGGTTTAAATAAAATTTTGCCACCATTTAATAGTTGCAATAGTTTTTTAGTATCAATACGAACATTTGCAGTACATAATATAATCGGAATTTGTTGATTTTGAATATTTTTGCAATTTTTAATTTTATTTATGATTGATAAAGCATCTTCATTTTTTAATCTATAATCAAGTATAATTAAATCGAAATTGTTTTTATTTAGGAGTTTAAGTGCACTTTGTGAATCAGTACAATAGTTAGAATGAATGCCCCATTTCTCAAAAATTGGTCTAAGCACATTATGAACCAAAATATCATCATCAATTACAATAATTTGTTTATTAACTAGTTCATTATTAATATTAACAACTGTTTCATTGATTGTATTATATTCATTTTCAGCTACTTTTACTATAGGGATTTTAATATAAAAAGTGGTGCCTTTATTTAAAGTACTTTCAAAATAAATATTACCACCTATGTTTGAAATGATTTTTTTTGAAATAGCAAGACCTAATCCTGTACCACCATACTTTTGAGTAATTTCATTGTTGGCTTGTTTAAATTCTTTAAAAATTTCTTTATTTTTTTTATTGTCAATTCCTATACCAGTATCCGAAATTGCAATTTCGATATAATTATCAATTTCAGATATTTGTATTGAAATATGCCCTTTTTCTGTAAATTTAATACTGTTTTCAATGATATTGAATAGTACTTGTTTTAGCCTGAAAGGGTCAGATTTTATTATTAATTCCTTGTTTAACTGGTTTTTGAAATAGATATTTAAGTTTTTCTTTTCAACTTTTGGTTTAATTGTATGGATAATTTCATTAATTAATACAATAGGATTAAACCCAATTAATTTAAATTTTAATTCACCTGATTCTAGTTTTGCATAATCTAAAATATCATTTACAATAGATAGTAAATGTTCAGATGAATCTGCAATCATTTGCAAATATTTGGTATTGTTTGAATTATTTGAATTGTTATTGATATTTTCAATAAACCCAATAATACTTGTAAGTGGAGACCTTAATTCATGACTCATATTTGATAAAAAATCTTCTTTTACTTTTGCCAAATAAAGGGCTTCATTTTTTGAGTTTTCAAGTTGTTTTTTATAATAATTACTTTTAGAAATATCATTAAAAATAGCAATTACAAATAAAAAGGATATTACAAAACCAATAACTCCAATAATAAGTAAGTTTTGATACCCTTTTTGTGCATCTAATTTTACTTCATTTATTTTAGCTTTTGTTCTGTTAGTGTTTTGATTATTAACATATTGAAGTATTTCGTTTATTTTGTCAACTAAAATATCTTGATCTTCAATAAGTTTTTTTTCCATTTTTTCTAATTTTAGATTTCTATTTTGTTTTTTCAAATTTTGCTCTAAAATCATTTCTTGCATTTGTTCCAGTATAATATCTACTTTTTTATAATAGTTACTATCTACTACAATTTCAGTTTTAATCTCGGTCAATACTTCTTTTCTAATTGTGTCATTGGGTAAATTAACTATTTTGGTTTCATTTTTTTTTGATTTTTTTCCAAGTAGTTTTTCCAAAATACTTTTCTTTTTTTCAATTTCTTCAATGGTGTATTTATTACTTAAAATAGATTTTTCAATTACCTTTTTTGTAGTTTTTATTTTTGATTGAGGAGCATTGTTTTGTCTTAATTCTAAAGATTGTGCATTTTTTTCTAATTTTGAAATCAATCTTTCATATTCATTTACTTGCGTTTTTGTTTTGAAATTCAACCATTTATCTAATGAATATATGTATTCATTGAAACTTGTATTTAGATTTTTTAAGGATTTTAAATCTTCTATTTTTTGATTTGATATTAATAAAGAATCTATTTGTTTTTTTACCGTTTTTCTATTTTGTAAATATTTATTGTAGTGAACTGAGTCAACAGTTACAGAATAGAACCTAGTATTTGATCTAATTTCAGAGATTCCATGTATAATTCGTTTTACTAAATTGGTATCTTCTTTTGGTTTTGAAAGCGTTTCAATTGAATTTATTATTGTATTTAAACTTTTGTAAGCAATTATTGCAATTGTTATAATTATTAATAAAGAAATTAGGTATCCTAATGCAACTTTAAATTTCATTTTTATTATTTTTATAAGCTACAAAGGTAAATATTATTTTTTAAATTTTTTTTGAGTAAAAATTCTACAATTTGGGTAAAAATTCCCCATTTTTTATGAATTTATTTATTGTTAAGTGTTTGATATTTATTGCTTTAAATATATTTTTATCTTTT
The DNA here is from genome assembly GCA_044357485.1 of Cytophagales bacterium. Classification (GTDB taxonomy): domain Bacteria; phylum Bacteroidota; class Bacteroidia; order Cytophagales; family UBA9547; genus CALPQG02. Next base: position 15,225 of record JBIKPL010000004.1, on the reverse strand, counting down.
GGCACGTTTCTTTCACTTATGTTTTTATAATTAATCATTTAAACTTTAATAATTATGAAAAAGTCACTATTAGTAATTGGTTTAGCATTGTCATCAATTGCAACCGTTAATGCATTTTCTTTATCAAGTAATGCTGTTTTCTCAGTAGTAGGAGAAGATAAAAAAGTAGAATTAGATGCTGCAAAATTTCCAGCTAGTTTGGTTACAGCAGTAACTAAATCAAATCCTAATGCAAAAATTGAAAAAGTTTATGAATTAAGAAATGAAAAAAATGAATTAACTGGTTACGAGGTAAATTTATCAGAAGCAGGTAAAAATAGTATTGTTACTGTTGATAAAACAGGTACTATTGTAAATACTCAACCAGCTGCTCCAGTTGCACCTACTACAAAACCAGATTCAGTAAAAACTAAATAGTAATATAATCCCCATAAATGTTTATTTTTATGGGGATTTATTTTAAACAAACAATTAAAGGAATGAAAATTACGAAATTAATTTACTTTATATTTATATTTATATTATTTGCTCAATGTAATAAAGATAAAAATATAAATGTTCAATCAACTTCAAAATATATAATTACAAGTCCAATAGTAATTGATACAGCATACAATAATGATTATATTTGTGATATACAGTCGGTTAAAAATATTGTTATTAGAGCAAGGGTAAGTGGTTATCTTGAGCAAATACATGTAGATGAAGGTTCTTATGTTAAAAAAGGACAATTACTTTTTACCTTAAATGATGAAGAATTTCGAGAATTAGTATTAAGCGAAAATGCAAATGTAAAAAGCATGCAAGCTGATGTAAAAGTGTTTGAGTTAGATGTGTTGAGTAACCAAAAACTTTTTGACAAAAATATTATTTCTAAAACACAACTTGATATTGCTTTAGCAAAGTTAGAAGCCGCCAATGCAAAATTAGATGAAGCCAATGCAAAATTGGCAACTGCCAAACATAAATTATCATTTACCCAAATTAGAGCTCCTTTTGATGGAATTATTGATGTTATCCCTTTAAAATCTGGAAGTTTAATAGAAGAGGGAACATTGTTAACAACTTTATCTGACAATTCAAAAATGTATGTTTATTTCAATATTTCAGAACGGGATTATTTAGAGTATCAAGAAAAAAAGGAAAATAAAAATGATAATGAAATTTTTAATAAAGTAAGTTTAATTTTAGCTAATAAAGAAGAACATAATTACGAAGGGAAAGTAGAAACAATTGGTGGTATTATTGATAAAGAAACTGGAAATATTGCATTTAGGGCTAGTTTTCCGAATCCAGATTTAGTACTAAAACATGGTTCAAGTGGTAAAGTTAGATTACATAATATCTTAAAAATGTAATGATTATTCCACAAAAATCAACTTATGAAGTGCAGAATAAAATATTTGTATATGTTTATGATGAAAAATCACATCAGGTTAAAAGTGTAAGCATTGAACCTAAGTTTAGATTACCACATATTTATGTTATTGAACCCAATAGCTTAAATTTAACAGATAAAATTGTTTATGAAGGTATTCAAGATTTACGTGATAGTACCAAAATAGAAGCCAACTTTACAGAATTAAAGCAACTTTTAGTTGAATTTAATCAATAATATTTTCAATTAAAATTAACTAATTATGTTTGCATACTTTGTAAATCGACCAGTTTTAGCGTATGTCATTTCCATATTATTGGTAATGATTGGTTTGCTAACAATTTATAACTTACCAATTACACAATACCCAACAATTGAACCACCTTGTATTTCAGTAACAACTAAATATACAGGTGCAAATGCCGAAGTTTGTGCAAAAGCCGTTGTAACAACGATTGAGCGAGCAATAAACGGAGTGCCTGGTATGACTTACATGGCATCAAGTTCTGGAAATGATGGAAAAAGTGTAATTCAAGTTTATTTTACTTCTGATACTGACCCCGATTTAGCCACAATTTATGTTCAAAATAGAGTATCGTCGGTACTTGATGAATTACCTGAAGAAGTTACCAAAGCGGGTATTACTACCGAAAAAGAGGTAAATAGTATCTTAATGTATTTGAATGTTTATTCAACTGATACTGCTGTTGATGAGTCGTTTATATTTAATTATGCAGATATTAATATACTTCAAGAATTAAAAAGAATTGATGGAGTAGGCTACGCTACTTTGATGGGAAATAAAGATTATGCCATGCGAGTTTGGCTTCGACCCGACAGAATGAATGCTTACAAAATCTCCTCTGATGAAGTAATAAAGTCATTACGTGAACAAAATATAGAGGCAGCTCCAGGAAAAGTAGGTGTTAGTTCGGGGCAAAAATCTCAATCCTTACAATACGTTTTAAAATATACAGGTAAACTTACCACCAAAGAGGAATATGAAAATATTGTTTTAAAAGTAACCGAATCGGGTAAAACATTAAAACTTAAAGATATTGCAGAAATAGAACTTGGAGCTTCCGATTATGATATTATTTCTAAAGAAGATGGAAAACCATCGGCTGCAATAATTGTTAAACAGCGTCCTGGTTCAAATGCAAGAGATGTAATCGCAAATATTAAATCAAAAATGGAAGAGTTGGAAAAAACGACTTTTCCATCTAATATTAAATATTCCATTAGTTATGATGTTTCAAAGTTTTTAGATGCATCCATTCACGAAGTAATAAAAACACTTATTGAAGCTTTCTTATTAGTGGCATTGGTTGTATTTATTTTTTTACAGGATTTTAGATCAACAATTATTCCCATTATTGCTGTACCCGTTTCTTTGATTGGTACATTTATATTTTTAAGTATGCTTGGTTTTTCAATCAATATGTTAACCCTTTTTGCTTTGGTTTTAGCTATTGGTATTGTGGTTGATAATGCAATTGTAGTTGTTGAAGATGTGCATGTAAATATGCAATTACATCAGATGTCTGCTAAAGATGCGACTATCAAAACAATGAATGAAATTGGTGGAGCTATTATTTCAATTACCCTTGTAATGACAGCAGTATTAGTTCCTATGGCTTTTTTAGGAGGATCCGCAGGGGTATTTTTAAAACAATTTTCAATTACTTTAGCAATAGCAATAGTTTTGTCTGCAATAAATGCACTTACGCTCACACCTGCTTTGTGTGCAACAATGTTAAAAAGTACACATAATAAAACTAATAAAAATTTTCTTGATAAGTTTTTTGATAAATTTAATGCTGGTTACGAGCAAATTGCTAACAAATACAAATTTGTTTTATTGCTTTCATCTAATAAAAAATCAGTAATAATTGTTAGTTTAATAGTATTTTTTGGTTTAACAGCTTGGCTAGGAAATATTTTACCAGGTGGATTTATTCCTACAGAAGATCAATGTGTGATATATGCAAGTATCACTTGCCCTCCAGGAGCAACACTTGAAAGAACTGAAAAAGTTGTAAATCAAATACAATCAATTGCCAATAAAACCAATGGTATAAAATCGGTTTCTTCATTAGCAGGTTACAATATTTTGACTGATGGAGTAAGTTCTACTTATGGCATGTGTATGATTAATTTAAATGATTGGGAGCACAGAACTTTAACCGTAGAAGAAGTAATAGCAGAAATTACTCAAAAAACAGCACATATTAAAGATGCATCAATTCAATATTACCAACCACCTGCAATACCTGGATATGGAAACTCAAATGGTTTTGAATTAAGATTAATTGATAAAACAGGTTCTGGCAATTTAAAGAGTTTAGAACAAGTTTCTCAGAGTTTTTGTAAAGAATTAAATAATACAAATGAAGTAACAAATTCTTTTTCAAGTTTTAATGCAAGTTATCCTCAATATTTAATCAGAATTGATAGTGAACGAGCAAAGCAACTTGGTATCACTGTTGAATATGCAATGGGTAATTTACAAACTTTAATTGGAAGTTATTATGCAACTAATTTTGTACGATTTGGTCAAATGTATAAAGTGATGTTACAAGCAAAACCAAACTATAGAGCTCAGCCTGACGATATACTTCATTTGTCTGTAAAAAATGATGAACAAAAATTAGTGCCTTATGCCTCCTTTGCTACTTTAGAACGTGTATTTGGTCCAGAACAACTAACTAGATTTAATATGTTTACTACTGCAACTATCACTGGTGAGCCAGAAGCTGGTTTTAGTAGTGGTAATGCTATTGCAAAAGTTGAAGAAATTGCATCATTAAAATTACCCAAAGGCTATAAAATTGAATGGTCAGGAATTACACGAGATGAAATTAGCTCAGGTAATGATGCCATTTACATTCTATTGGTAAGTATTGTATTTGTATATTTGATTTTATCTGCTCAATATGAAAGCTTTACTTTGCCATTAACTGTAATTTTAGCTATTCCTATTGGTATTGCAGGTTCATACATTTTCTTGTTTATGATGGGATTACAAAACAATATTTATGCACAAATAGCCAATATTATGTTGGTTGGTTTGCTCGGTAAGAATACAATTTTAATTGTTGAATTTGCCAATGTAAAAGAAAAGCAAGGCTATTCTGCATTTTTATCAGCAATCGAAGGTGCAATATTACGTTTAAGACCTATTTTGATGACCTCTTTTGCTTTTATAGCAGGGTTAATACCTTTAATTATTGCTAATGGGGCAGGAGCAATAAGTAATCAAACAATTGGTACAGCTGCTGCGGGTGGTATGTTAATTGGTACTATTTTCGGACTTTTAATTGTTCCAGGTATTTACGTTTTAGTTAGTGCTTTATCAACAAAGAAAAAATTACAAAATGAAGTTATATAAGTTAATTATTACATTTGGGTTTTCAAGTATATTATTGTATTCATGTAACTATCAGTCAGTTTCAAGTCAAAAAACAAGTTTACCTTTTGATACATTATCTTCAACAGGGTTTATTGGTAAAGTTTCTGATACTTCGGCAGTTTCAAAAGTGGAGTTAAAAAACTTTTTTACAGATAGTACTTTGTTAAATTATATTAATCAAGGTCTTGAAAAAAATGTAGATATTTTAATTGCTTCTCAGAATATTGAACAAGCTAAAGCATATATTCAAAAAGCGAGCGGTGATTTATTACCACAAGTTTCATTTAGTCCAAATTCTAGTTTGACAAAATTTGGGTATTATACACCTGATGGGCTAGGTAATTATTATAATAACTCATCAACTGGAATTAAAAAAAATGAGATTTTACCAACACATTTACCTAATTATTTTTTAGGGATAAGTTCTTCATGGGAACTAGATATTTGGAAAAAACTAAAATTGAAAAAGAATGCAGCACTTGAAAAAGCTTTAGCTAGTATTGAAACTCAAAAATGGATAAAAACAAATATTACAGCCAATATAGCTGCAACCTATTATGAGATAATTTCGCTAGATGAGGAACTGAAAATTATCAATCAAACTATTAAGTTACAGAATAAAGCACTCGAAATTGTCCAAATTCAAAAAGAAGCTGGAGTAGTTAATGAATTTATTGTAAATCAGTTTCAAGGGCAGGTGTTAAATTCCGAAAATCATAGAAATGAAATTGTTCAAAATATTAAAATTGCCGAAAATGAATTGAACTATTTACTAGGCAAATTTCCTCAAAATGTAGCTAGAGAAAATAATACATTCAATCAAAATAGAACATTGAGTGTTTATACTTCAATTCCTTCAAGTTTTTTACTTAACAGACCTGATGTTAAAGCTTCAATACATGAAGTAAAAGCCGCTCATTCATTACTTAAATCATCTGAAAAAGCATTATTACCATCATTTACAATTGGTTTAAGTGCTGGTTTAGAGTCATTTAATTTAACTACTTTCTTAACATCTCCAGCTTCATTTGCTTATAATATTTTAGGAGGTATTTCATCTCCATTGTTGAATAAAAAAAACATAAAAGCTGATATTCAATTGAATCAATCAAACAAATTAAAAGAGATTTTCTTTTATCATCAAACACTACATAAAGCCTATTTAGAAGTATATAATAATTTGATTATCATTGATAATTTAGAAAAAATGTTGCTTTTGAAAAAACAAGAATCTGATGTTTTGAATAATTCAGTAAGTATAGTAAATGAGTTATTTACAACAGGTAAAGCGTCCTATATTGAAGTATTATTAGCAAATGAAAAAGCTATTGAAGCAAATTTAGAATTAGTTGAATTAAAAAGAAATAAATTAATACAAGAGGTTTATCTATTTAAAGCACTTGGAGGGGTAAATTAAATATACTTTAGATAATTTTGAATCTTATCAAAGATAAATATTAATGATCACAAAAAATTTTATTATTCAACTATGTTGAATAAACTTATATCATTTCTTTACAAAATTCTCATTTATAGCTTAAAATTATTGTTATTTCTATTTATCCGTTACATCGTTTTATAAAATTATACTTATTTTCTTCATCTCAACGAAAGACTATTACAATAAATAAGTTGCATCATTGAATGGACTCTTAGTGAACAGACGAATGGCAAATACTTGATTTTACAATATTATGATTCAGTAAACATTTTTCTATTTTATATCCATAGAAAAATAAATATGTATATTGCAAATTGAAATGAAAAATTTATCAATTAGAAATATCTGTAAAAAGTTTATCGTTTGGATTTTGTTGATCCAAATGATAAATATTTGTACTGACCCTGTTGATAGTATATATTTCAAAAATGGCCATATTACATCTGAAGAAGATTTGTCAATCAATGAGATTGAAAGTGTATATGAGTTAGTTTCAGAAAAAGTTTTTAACGAAGGAGTACCAGAAAGTGACGAAAATGATGAAAGTACTCTTGTTAAAGTATTTAATGTTTATTTTTCTATTCCAACATTAGTTACGATTAATTTTTCAAGTATTCCACAGTATATTATTTCTCACAATTCTTTTTATTGTAAAAGTGTTTATTCAAATACTTTAGAGATAATCTCTCCACCACCCAAGCAAGTTTAATTTTTGCGGTTTTTATACATTATCCAACCTAAAAGGGCTTGGATATAGCTGCATTGGTAATACTCCAAGGCAATTTAAATATTCTTTCATTTCAATGAGTATACTTCTATGAAGCAAACATTCATGCTATTAAGCATCTATGCCGTTTTGCTATTTTCGGCATGTTCATACAATAAAGAAAATAATAATAAGCAGCAGGAAAAGTACCCTGTTACTAGTCCAATTATACTAGATACTACGCTGACACAAGAATATGTCGCTGATATACATGCTATTCAAAATGTAGAAATCAGGGCAAGAGTAAAAGGATTTATAGATAAAATACATGTCGATGAAGGCCAATACGTAGAAGCAGGACAATTGCTATTTACTATTAACAGCCAGGAATTTAAGCAGGAATTATTACGAGCGAATGCACAATTAAAGAGTGCCATTGCAGAATATAAAATGGCTGAAGTAGATGTAAATAATGCTCAAACACTGGTAAGTAAAAATATTGTTTCTAAGTCTGAATTGGAAATGATGAAAGCCAAAAGTGAAGCTGCTCAGGCAAAAATAGAAGAAGCAGAATCTATTATTTCAAGTGTGAACCTGAACATCGCATTTGCATCAGTAAAAGCGCCGTTCAGTGGTGTAATCAATAGATTACCGCTCAAAACTGGAAGTTTATTAGATGAAGGAACACTACTTACAACTCTTTCCAATGATAAAGAGGTATTTGCTTATTTCAATTTATCAGAAAAAGAATACCTAAGTATGTTGAAAGACAAGGATAACAAACAGCATCAAACTGTGAAGTTATTAATGGTTGATGGGACAATTTTTCCTTACGAAGGACAGGTTGAAACTGTCGACAGCGAAATTGATAAAGGTACAGGAAACTTGGCGTTTAGAGCAAGATTCAAAAATCCAGACAGAGTTTTAAAACATGGATCAAGCGGTAAAATACGCTTACTTACCAAGCTTTCAAAAGCAATGATTATCCCTCAAAAAGCCACTTTCGAGGTACAAGAGAATACATATGTTTATGTGGTTGATAAAGGTAACAAGATAAGAACACAAAATATTATTATTACACAGCGTTTACCACATTTATATGTTATTGAATCAGGTTTGGCTCCTGAAGATGTAATTGTATATGAAGGAATTCAAACCTTACAACAGGGTGATAAAATCATCCCTGAAATGAAACCATTGAGATCTTTGCTCAACCAATTATCTGTTAAATAATTCTGATTTATAATGCTAAAACTATGATATCAAAATTAATTAACAGACCAGTATTAAGTATTGTCATCTCATTACTTATCACATTACTAGGCATATTGTCGCTCACGCAATTGCCTATGGCTCAATTCCCAAGCGTTGCACCACCTGAAGTAAATGTAACAGTAGAATATACAGGAGCAAATGCTGAAACAGTAACTAAAGCAGCCCTTGTTCCACTTGAAAGAGCTATAAATGGCGTTCCAGGTATGAAATATATGTCATCTGATGCAGGAAATGATGGTGTTGGTGTAGTTCAGATTATTTTTGAAGTAGGTACAAACCCTGATGTTGCAGCTGTGAATGTTCAAAACAGAGTAGCTGCTGTAATGGGAGAACTACCTTCAGAGGTAATCAAAAATGGGGTAAAGATTGCCAAAGAAGAAAACAGTATGCTGATGTACCTGAATATCTACAGCACTGATACTACTTTGAAAGAAAGATTTCTTTACAACTTTACCGATATCAATGTTTTATCAGAGCTCAAACGTATCGAAGGTGTTGGTTATGCCGACATTCTCGGTGCTAAAGAATATGCCATGCGTATTTGGTTAAAGCCCGATAAAATGTTAACATATAATATTTCTACTGAAGATTTGGTCAAAGCTTTACAGGAACAGAATGTGGAAGCTGCACCAGGAAAAGTAGGTGAAAGCACAGATAAAGAAGCACAGTCATTACAGTATGTCATAAAGTATTCTGGAAAATTCAACACTAAAGAACAGTATGAAAACATACCTGTCAGGTCAACTGAAAGAGGTGAGATTTTAAGAATAAAAGATATTGCAGATGTTGAATTCGGAACTACATATTTTGATGTTGAAGCCAAATTAAATGGAAAACCTGCGGCATCCATTATGCTGAAACAATTGCCAGGTTCAAATGCAAGTGAGGTAATCAGTAAAATAAAAGAACGAATGGCTCAGATCAAGGAAACTACCTTCTTGCAGGGAATGGATTACGCCATAAGTTATGATGTGTCAAGATTCTTAGATGCCTCCGTTCATGAAGTAATCAAAACTCTTGTTGAAGCCTTTATCCTTGTTTCTCTTGTGGTATTTATTTTCTTACAAGATTTTCGCTCCACTATTATTCCTGCGATTACGGTTCCTGTTTCATTGATAGGAACCTTCTTCTTTATGCAGCTATTCGGTTTTTCACTTAACCTAATAACATTATTTGCCTTGGTTCTTGCTATTGGAATTGTAATAGATGATGCGATTGTAGTAGTTGAAGCGGTACATGCCAAAATGCAGACAGGGAAATACAATTCTGCGAAAGCAGCAACAGAAGCAGCCATGAAAGAAATCAGCAGCTCGATTATTTCGATTACACTTGTAATGACAGCTGTGTTTGTACCAACTTCATTTATGAGCGGTCCTGTAGGTATTTTCTATAAGCAGTTTTCTATTACCATGGCGATTTCAATTATATTGTCGGGTGTTGGAGCATTAACTTTAACTCCAGCATTATGTGCTTTATTTCTGAAACATTCACATGAAAAAAAGCATGGTATATTAAGTTCATTCTTTAATATTTTCAATGATTGGTATAATAGTGTTTCATTGAAATATCAGCGATTGATAAATGTAATTGCAAATCGTAAAGTAATCACACTCATATTATTACTGTCATTTTGTGTAGGCACCGGAATCCTTAATAAATTCCTTGCGCCTGGATTTATTCCCAATGAAGACCAAGGGACATTCTATGCAAGTATTACTACACCTTCAGGCTCTACCTTAGAAAGAACTAAATCTATTGTAAATCAAATTCAACAATCATGTGAAGGAGTTGAAGCAATAGAATCTGTTTCCTCTTTGGCTGGAACAAATATTCTCTCTGATGGAACTGGTGCTACTTACGGTACCTGCTTAATTAATCTTAAGCATTGGGATAAAAGAAAGGAATCTGTGGATGAAATTATCGGACAAGTTGAAGAAAGAACAAAGGGTATCAAAGATGCTAAAATTGAATTCTTCCCACCACCTGCTGTGCCGGGTTATGGTAATGCCAGTGGATTTGAATTGAGGTTGCTTGACAAAACAGGTAAAGGAGATTTTAAACAAATGGAAACAATTGTGAATCAATTTATGCTTGACCTAAAGGCCGAGCCTGAAATTGCAAGTGCTTTTACCATATTTGATGCAAGCTATCCACAGTATATGATTCATGTGGATATGGATAAAGCATCGCAAAAACATGTCACGATTGCAAATACCATGGGTGTGTTGCAAACGATGTTGGGTAGTGAATATGCGTCCGATTTTATCCGTTTCGGACAAATGTATAAAGTAATGGTGCAGGCACTGCCTGAATATAGGGCAAAGCCTGAAGATATTCTAAAGCTATACGTCAAGAATGATAATGATGAAATGGTGCCATTATCTGCCTTTATTACCATAGAAAGAATGTATGGTGTCGACCAAATTACCCGCTATAATATGTATCCTTCAGCAGAATTAAATGGTGAAGCAGCTGAAGGTTATAGCAGTGGTAGTGCAATTAAGGCCATTCAGAAAGTAGCAAAAACCAAACTGCCTAAAGGCTATGATATTGATTGGGCAGGGATTACACGCGATGAGGTACAGTCAGGAAATCAGGCTATTTATATATTTATTATATGTTTAGCATTTGTGTACTTATTGCTTGCTGCTCAATATGAAAGCTTCCTGCTTCCACTTCCTGTGATACTCTCTTTACCCACAGGGATATTCGGTGCTTTTTTCTTTTTAACAGTGTTCGGATTAGAAAACAACATTTATGCTCAAATAGCAATTGTAATGTTGATAGGCTTACTTGGGAAAAATGCCATTTTGATTGTAGAGTTTGCCTCACAAAAACACAAGGAAGGATTCACACCACTTGAGGCTGCTATTGCTGGGGCTGTAATCAGGTTACGTCCAATCTTGATGACTTCTTTCGCTTTCATTGCCGGTTTAATTCCTTTGATGTTTGCAAATGGTGCAGGTGCTATTGGTAATAAAACCATTGGCTCAGCGGCAGCTGGAGGTATGTTTTTCGGGACTGTATTTGGTGTAATTATCATTCCCGGACTTTATGTAATTTTCGCTACACTATCTGATAAATTAAGTAAGAAGGCTATTCATGTGCCTGCAGTTAAACAAGAATTAAAATAATGAAGACTATAAAATATATAAACATAGTGTTTCTGCTGATGATTGGTATTACAGGTTGTAAAACAACTTCACCTCCAAATACCTTTACTGCTAAAACACTGCCTGAGACATTCAGCGCAGCAAAAGATTCGGCTAATGCTGCCAACATCAATTGGAAAGAATATTTTGCTGACGCTAATTTACAATCCTTAATAGATGAAGCTTTAAAGAATAATTTAGATTTACTTATTGCACTGCAAAGAATTGAAGCAGCAAGGTCGGAAGTAAAATTGACACATGGCTTATTGCTTCCAACAGTAGGGTTATCAGGTGCTTATTGGCAGAGAAAGTTTGGTGATTACACCATGGATTGGGCTGGAAATAAAACAACAGAAATCACTCCTGGACAAATTGTACCAAAGCATCTTCCAGATTATTTCATTGGTTTACAAACTTCATGGGAAATTGACATTTGGGGAAAATTGAGGACAAAAAAGAAAGCAGCTGTTTCAAGATATTTATCAACATTAGAAGGGAGAAATCTTGCTGTAACAAATCTCATTGCTGAGATAGCCACTTACTATTATGAATTGGTTGCGCTTGATAATGAACTAGATATCATGAAAGCTACTATCAAATTACAGGAAGATGCTTTAACCATTGTGAAGGTACAAAAAGAAACTAGAGTATCCAATGAACTTGCAGTACAACAATTTGAAGCACAACTACTTAATTCTAAAAGTATGGAGACGGAAATATTGCAGAAAATCATTGAAACAGAAAGTGGCTTGAATATGCTATTAGGAAGATATCCGCAAAGTATCATCCGTGATAAATTGATACTTTCTCAACTTTTACCTATTCAACTAAAAGTGGGGATTCCTTCTGATTTACTAAAGAACAGACCCGATATCAGGCAGTCTGAATTTGAATTGATGGCTACTAAAGCTGATGTAAAAGCTGCAAAACTTGCTTTTTATCCTTCATTAACTATTACAGGTACTTTAGGTTATCAGGCGTTTAATACAGCATATTTATTATCACCTGAATCTATGGCTTATAACTTATTGGGAAATTTAACTACACCATTAATTAACAGGAATGCTATTAAAGCAGGATTTAATGCTGCCAATGCAAATCAGACATCTGCACTTTACAATTACCAGAAAAGTATAATTAATGGTTATGTAGAAGTTTATAATCAAATGGCAAACATTAAAAACCTTCAACAGATGCAGGAATTTAGAAAGAAGGAAGTTGATGTGCTAAATAGGTCAATTGAAACTTCATCTGAATTGTTCAGAACAGGAAGAGCCTCATATCTTGAAATTCTGATGACACAAAAAAATGCTTTACAAGCTAAAATCGAATTGGTAAATACACAAAAGCGTCAATATAATGCTGTGATAAATATTTATAAGGCTTTGGGTGGTGGATGGAGATAATATAAAGGAATGTTGAATATCTTCATTGAAATTATTCTTATGAAGAAATATTTCATTTACCATAAGATTAATTTAAAAAAAATAATGTCACCCTCATAGACACCCAAACTTACCTAACTACACTAATTATCAATTAATTATTGAATACTCATAATCAGGTGGTCCCTGGTTCGAGCCCAGGTGGGCCCACTGAAACTAAACCTCTTAAAGCTAACACTTTAAGAGGTTTTTTTATGACTAAAATCGACCAAAAACAGCATTTTAAATCAAATACATACCAACTTCCTCAAAAACTCAATAGCTTGTTTATTTCATTTCTAGCACTATTTTTGTCTAAATGATTTTAAAATTGTCACCCAAATTGTCCCCCAAATTTTATAAAAAACAACATCTCAGTTAAAGTTGATATTGACAAGTCTAAAAAAAGCACTTTGGGCGAATGCCAAGTATTCATATTTTTAAATACCACAATCAACTCTCAAAGAATAAGAAAAAAAGTATTTACAGGATATAGCTATTTCTACCATCCCATACATTAACATGATCATTACTTTAAAATACTAACCCACTCCAGCGGTTGAAAATTTGTAGTTTAGCTTCGGGTAGTGATTTATAGCTCCGAAACAGTAATTTCCTAATTTTGATATTGTTGAAGCAAAAATTATTTTAAATCCGCTTTAATCAATACTTCTTCTGGAGTACATACTATCGTTTGTCCAAATTGATGTGAAATTCCCTCAATTTCTAATCATTCTATAAAAAATTGTTCTAGTTGCAATTCTGTTAATTTCTTCTTAAATCAAAAATTAATAGTCCAACTAACTTTTACTAGCCTATCTTTTATGAGTACTAGTGTTTCTTTAATTCTACTTTCATGTGGAAAATCCCCATACACTAAGTTACGGAAATCTCCTTTATATACATCTTTCAGCTCAACCCATACAGCGTCTAAATCTTTGAAAATTAATGCTTCTGAAGGGTGGTGAATCAACCATTGGTTATTATTCTTAAAGCTTACCACATCATCATTGGCAACTTTTAGTAACATATTATCAAATGCCTCAGAATGTAAGAAATCAGAAAATTCTTTTTGTTGTAATAGTTGGTGTAAGTCGTATGTGTGGCGAATCTTGTTCTTCAAATCCTCCATTGGATTTTCTCCATAAGAAAATCGAACCAAGCTCATTATTTTTTCACAAAGTGTTCTAATTGGTTCTAATGCCAATAATTCAAAAGGAAGCACTCCATATTCTTTTGCTATATCATGTTGATGATTATTGAGCATCATTTGTCCGACAAATGAATTTATATATTTAGTGGTATAAGGCTCATAATAACCTAACCAAGTTGCTTCTACTACAATCACATCTCTTACTTGGCCATATCCTCCTTTAAATTCTTTATTGTAAGTATGAGCCGTTTTTCTATTCATACCCATTTTTTGGGTAAGTCCATCGATTTGTATTTCGGGTAGAACATCACCTACAATGTCACTTATATTTCTAATTTTGGTTGTTAACTTATTGTTTGATTCGCCTTCTTTCCTCAAAACTACTAAATCAATATCTTCAGAAAATCTATCTATCAAGTTATAACATTTTGACAGTGCTGTTCCTCTCCTTTAAATACAGTTTCGTTACCAATTTCATTGCTAAAAATATGGTATAGAGCATAAGTTACCCAATAGTCCTTTTCTACAAACTCTGGAGGTATGTTCATTTGTTGTGCAGTAAATTTCACTGCATCCTGAAAAATCGACCTATTTTGTAGTAAGTTCATTTTATGTTCCAGTTTTTGATCGTAGGCAAATCTGTCTCTTTTAAACCTATTTTGATTTTTGTAAGCGGATTTAAACCTTCTTTAAGTGTTTCTAATCCTACATTAGGTCGTATATTTTCCAGAATTGCCCCCACTAAAGCTTTTACTCGTGGAGGATATAATAGAGCATATTTCAATAACTCAATAATTTGCTTATCAGTCAAATTATTAATTTTCCCTCTTAATATCTTTATCGCTTTATTTGCGGTACAATCTGGAATATTTTTAACGTCTTTGATAGCATCTAAAAAGCCCAATAAATCATAGTTCGCATCAGTTACTTCTGCATAGCTTTTGACTGCATCTGCTTTTATTGACCCTCTATTAATTGATATCCTTTTCCCTCTACTAGCTATTTTGATACGAAACGAGACTTGCGTGGTTAATCCCATTTTGTTGTACAATGAACTTCCTGTTTCATATGCTATTCTTTTCCCATTTTCAAATAAATATGGGCGTAATTGTTCAGTATAATCTGGTTTTAACTCTCCAAAAATGCTTTTTTCTGGTTTATAGAAAACACCTTTAGCTATTTTTTTGATAGCTCCATTAGCTTGCAAGCGTTCAATTGTTTTGGCTGCTGTTTGATATTTATCTTTTGCTATTTCCAAATCAGCATAACCAAATGTTTTCCCTA
>JBIKPL010000343.1:0-3636 GCA_044357485.1 Cytophagales bacterium | reverse complement strand
CTTAAAATTATGATGCTAAAATGGCCACTCCATTTAATTGAAATGATTGGCTAATTCGCTTTGCGTTAGCGGGAGAGGCTTTGTTTGAGCTCATTTTTCTTGTGGGTTGAGGTAATCTTTTATTACGCTATGATTTGACCACAAGAAAAATAGCGAGTGCCGATCACGCGACCGAAGGGAACGCCCTAGAAAATGAATAGCTTATCTATGCTATTTAAATCAAACTATTGCACCACTTTAATGAAATAAAATCAAATACCCTTTCATGTAAACGGTTAAAGCAATGGCTTAAATATCTAAAAATCAACAAATAAACTATTTTTCAGTAGCCCCTATTTACAGCTATGCTTTGAATAGGGGATAATAAAAAGCCCTCAAAAACCGAAGCTTAAGAGGACTTTTGGGGGAATAAAAGTTTTAAATTGATTTATTATGGTTTGCATGAATTGATGAAGACTATTTCATTTTAGGCTTAGCCTGTACCACTATTTTGTGTAAATAAATGGTGTGGTTAATCGTCATTTTTAATATATAGTTTCCTGATGCACCAGAAGGTAACTCAATGATTTCTTCTGCATTCGCAGCCAATGAAATCCCTTCTTTTTGAATCACTCGACCACCTTTCATATCTTCAATGGTATAATTAAAGTGATGCATCTCATCTCCTAGGAATTTTATTGCAAATTTACCTTCATTTGGGTTTGGATAAACTTTAGTGAGTTTATAAACTCCTTGTTCATCCAAAGTGGTAGTTACTTTACAAGCACCCAAATCAAACCAGTTGACAGCATTTCCCAGTGGGATGGTAGCCGCATTTGCTTTTAAAGCAGCATATTGAATGTTGTTGTAGGCTACAATATCACCATTCGAATAACTGCTTGCATTAGACCATAATATGGCGTCACAATCAGCAGCCCTCACATAAATGGTAATGCTGCTTGACATTGTGCCACCCAAATTGTCTGTGGCTTTTACGGTGATGGAATGTGTGCCCGTCAACGCGTTTGTCCAATCAAATGTATAGGGAGCGATGGTCAATGAATTCAACAACGTTAAACCATCATAAATCTCCACTTTTGAAATCGTACCGTCAGGGTCCGATGCTGTAGCACTGATGGTAATAATACTGCCAACTTCTGCTATCACATTTGTTGCTGGAGTAGTAATGGTCAAGGTGGGGTTTTGGTTTGGAGCATTTACGACCACCATTACCTGATTCGATGTACCTGATGCACCCGTATTGTCGGTGGTAACCGACGTAATTTGATATGTACCAATGGCCAGATTCGTCCAGCTGAAAGTATATGGAGAGGTATTGTCTGAGTTCAATAAAGTTGTACCATTATAGAAATCTACTTTAGTGATGGTGCCATCCGTATCAGTAGCTGTTGAGGCAATGGCAATGGTTGCCGGAGCAGTAAATGCTGCATTATTGCCAGGAGAGGTAATGCTTACTGTCGGAGAAAGGTTTGGTGTTGCACAAGCTCCTAGATCTAACCATTCAGCGCCACCAGGGGTATTGCCTTTTGTCCAATATTTGGCCCTATATTGATGTCCGTTATAGGAAACAACCTCACCGTTTGTTCCGCCTAATCCAGCATCTCCGAGGTAAGTCGTTGCGGCATTCCAGGCTGCTGCGGAACAACCACTATTTACAGAAACACTTATAGTTGCTGAAGTAGTCGTTAATCCTCCATTGTCATAAGCTTTTGCGGTGATGGTATAATTCCCGATAGCAAGGCTTGTCCAGGTATACGAATAGGGTGAAGTAGCATCTGAATTTAATAACGTTGCACCATTGTAAAATTCTACTTTGGTGATGGTTCCATCAATATCAGAAGCCAACGCATTGATGGTAATACTTGCAGGCGCACCGAAACTTGAACCAGTGGTAGGAGAAGTGATCAAGACCACTGGTACTTGATTTCCCACCGTTACCGAAACAATACTTGAGGTTGCGATTCCTGCTTTGTCATCATACGCTTTGGCTGTCAATGAATACGTTCCTGAAGTAACACCTGTCCAGGTATAGGTGAAAGGCGTTGCGTTGTCGGTTCCTAAAAGCGTTAGGCCGTTGTAAAATTCTACTTTTGCAACGGTTCCATCAGGATCTGATGCGGTAGCATTGATGGTAATCGATGCTGGTTGTGAAAACATTGCACCATTGTTTGGAGAAGTGATTGAGACGGTTGGATTTTGATTTCCCACAAGAATACTAACCTCTGTAGATGTTTTAGTTGCAGTTAAATTATCATAAGCAATGGCCGTAATAGCATAGGTTCCGTCAGCAACATTGCTCCAGGTGTAAGTATATGGACTCGTGGCATCTGATCCAACCAAAGTCGTACCTTGATAAAACTCAACCTTGCTGATGGTTCCATCCGTATCTGCAGCTGTGGCTGCTAGGTTGATGGTATTTGGAGAACTCGCAAATACTTGGTTGTTGGTCGGGGAAGTTAAGGTAACCGTTGGTGCAGCATTGGCTGTGCCACAGAATTCAATTTCAGCCACATTGCAATATCCACTGGCTGGAGATAAATACCTGAAATACCTGTATTTGGTATTGGCCGGAAATCCTAATTCATTCCAAGTACTTCCTACTACATCCACAATGGTATCTAAATTTACAACACCACTTGCGAATGTTGAAGAATTAGATCCTTGGAATATTCCACCTACCATTCTTCCTTCCTGACCTGTTCTTGGGTAAAACCTCACTGCATAAACGGTCACCGCAGTTCCAAAATCTAATCCTGTATAACCAGTACTGCTATTGTTATCAAAATAGGTGCTGGTGTTTCCATCAAAAGCTTTGTCAAATTCACTTCCTACTGAATAGGCAGGGCTTGTTCCAAATGCGGTTCCTGATAATTTAGCACACACTAAACTTACCGTTACATTGACTACCGTTGAAGATTTACTCGCCCCGGTATTGTCGTAGGCCTTGGCTGTGATGGCATAAGTTCCAAATGGCACATTGGTCCAAGAGAAGCTATAAGGAGAAGTGACATCTGTATCCAACAACGTTGTTCCTGCATAGAATTCCACTTTAGTGATACTGCCTGTCGTGGCTGTTGCAGTGGCTGATATTGTGAAATTGGCAGGTGCTGCAGCAGTAGCATTGTTTAACGGACTTGTTAAGGAAATGGAAATATTGTTATAAGTGCTTACCAATGGCGATTCCCACATTCCTCGTCCATAATAGGCGACCTTTAACAATCCCTGGTTTGAAGCATTGTTGTAAATCATTAAGTCTGTAATGTTACTGATAATGGGTAATCCTTGGCTGTAATTTACCCATGATGACAAGGTATTGTCTTTGTAATATACGCCTAGATTGTACGAGGCATAAATTGCTTCGGTAGTACTAAACCTGTCACCAACCAAGCCATTGATGGTGGCCGAAGGGAAACCTGTTGTAGCGGTCCAGTTAAGCCCTTTGTCACTTGAACGATAAATTTTATTATAAGCCGCAGCATACACTATACTGGTGCTTTTAATAGGTAAAATGAAACCATTGCCAGAGGTAGATTGAGGCAAGGTAAGTGTGGTAAATGTTGCTGTAGAGGTAGCATTATCAGAACGATATACATTTGAACCACTGTTGATGATATACAAGACATCGGCATTTCCAGG
>JBIKPL010000077.1:0-9867 GCA_044357485.1 Cytophagales bacterium | reverse complement strand
AATCATTTGATGTTTGCATTAATCCGCAGGTTGTAAATGAGGTGACAATAGGGAATTATCCCAGAAAAATTGACGAATACCTTGCCGTCGGAAAACCCATTGTTGCCACTGCCACCAAAGCCATGGAGATATTTGCTCCTTTGGTTTTTTTAGCTGAAAATTATTGGGAATATATTGCCTTTATTAAGTTGTCGTTGGTTGAGAATTCATCCCTTCAAAAACCTCAAAGACAAGCCTTAGCGGCTTCCCATTCATGGTCACATAACGTGCAAAGAATTTATGAGGCCATAGAAAAATGAAGTATAACTACTTAAAAATACTTCTTTTTATTGCCGTTAAATCCATTAATTCAAAGCTTAACTAACCCCTAAAACTTCACACAATGAACAATAGAAAAGCAGACATTTTAGACTTGGTCAAATGTCCAATTACCGGAAGTAAATTACGCTATTTAGATTCATCCGAATTATTACACTTGAATTCGAAAATTAATGATGGTAAAATGATTTTTTTAAATGGAAAATCATTTGAGGGAGAATTAAAACAAGCCTTTATTTCTACTTCCTGCGGATTGATTTATCCTGTCGTTTTTGACATCAATTATTTGTTACCCAAATATGCTTTGATTGACAAAAACGCCCAAAAAGATTTAGTGTCTTTGGATGAGTTTAAACATGGGAATCAGTTGTTGGAGGACTTTTATGAAGACTTTGGTTGGAAAAAAAATAGCAACGACCAATACAATGATGCCGATGTATTCGAAGATTTAAGAGAAATATCACAAACATATGTGCATAAATGTCATATGAGAGTAAAAAACTTTCTCCCATCTTCAGGAAAATATTTATTAGACGCGGCTTCAGGGCCAATTCAATTTAAAGAATACTTAGAATACTCTAAAGACTATACTTACCATGTGTGTATGGATTTGTCTCCAAGGGCGCTAAGGGAAGCCAAAAGGAAATTGGGAGATAGGGGGATTTATATACTTGGAAATATTGCCAATATGCCTATTCAAGAGGCGAAAATTGATGCAGCCATTTCTTTAAATACCATTTACCATATTCCTCAAGAGCAACAATTGAATGCTTTTAAAGAAATTCATAGGGTATTAATACCCGGTGGACCTGGGGTGATTGTGTATGAATGGGGGAGACATTCTTATTTGATCAATTTATTGGTACTTCCATATAAAATCAAAACCCATATTGACAAATGGCTGTTGAAATTTGTACCGAAGTTAAGAGTGCAACCCGATATATATTTTCATGCGCATCAACAGGGCTATTTCTCAGAAGCAAAATTAGGATTCAAAATTAAAACCTATGTATGGCGTAGTTTAAGTGTTCCTTTTATGAAAATGTATATTCATAAATCATTCTTTGGAAAACAGTTCTTGCATTTTATTTACAAACTTGAAGAACATTATCCATCATTAGCGGGAAATTTAGGCGAATATCCTATGTTTTATTTGAAAAAAGTTTAATCATTTACCTCTAAATACTAAAGCGATGTATGGTGTAATCAACAAAGCCATTGAAGGTCTAGTGACTGATAATTATGGCGAAGCCGTTTGGCAACAAATGAAATTGAAATCAGCCGCAAAAGTTTCCAACTTTATTGCAAACGAACCGTACGACGATACAGAGACGTATCAAATGGCGGTGGTGGCTTCAGAAATATTGGAAACCCCTGTACAACAAGTATTGTTTAATTTCGGTGAGCGTTGGATCACCATGGCTGGCATTCAATATTATGGATTATTGATGCAAGCGGAAAGAAATGATTTAGGCGAATTTTTAGTCAATTTGCCTGCATTTCATCATCGTGTCATGATTATGTATCCTAATATTTCTCCTCCTGAATTTAAAATTATTGTTTCAGGCGATAGAAAAGTAGAACTACATAATTATTCTACACGTGAAGGATTCACTGATTTTATGAATGGACTTATCGCTGGTATGGGTAAATTATACCACGAAAATCCTATCATTCAATTAAAAAATGGCAGAACCAACGGGCTTGATCATGAGGAGTTTATCATAAATTGGTAATAAATATGCAAATTAACATCGCGAACAATACACTTGATTTCAATCGTTTCTTCCCTTTCTTTTTTGTGGTAGACAATACTTTACAAATCAAAGAAATGGGTAAAAGCCTTGAAAAAATATTCCCCGATTTGTTGGGGAAGGATTTTAAAGCGGTATTTAAGTTTGTTCGCCCTTGGAGCATAAAATATACCTACGAATCAATTATTGCTTACCATCAGCAGTTATTTATTTTGGAGGGCATTACCAAAACCATGAAATTTAGATGGCAAGTGGTACCACTTGAATGTTCATCGGAAATCTTGTTTATAGGTACGCCTTGGCTCACTTCTGTTGAAGAAATGGGTGATCAAGGTTTGCTCTTGAAAGATTTTGCTTTGCATGATACCTTGCCGGATATATTCCAATTTTTAAAAGCGAGTGAAGTCAATACCAATGATATTCGTTTGCTTGCAGAAGAATTGAAGAATCAAAAAGACCTTTTACAAGAGGTGATCGATATATTGCCTCACCAAATTTTCTTGAAAGATTTACATTCAAGATTTATATTGGTGAATAAAAAAGTGGAAGAAATATTTGGTGCTCCTGCCAGCCAAATTGTAGGTAAAACCTATAACGAATTTAATCAAATCCCTTCTGTAGATGGAGAGTATGATTTAAGCGATAGACAAGTCATTCAAACCAAGCAAAAAGTAGTATTACAACATGAACCACAGGTTGCTATTACCGGAAAACAAATTATTAACAATATATTAAAACTCCCCTTTGAAGTAAAAGGGGAATTGAAAGGGGTTTTAGGAATTGCGATTGATATCTCCGAACAATTGGCCTCTGAATATAAATTAAAAGACAGTGAAGACAGGTATAGGGCTTTGATTGAAAATGCCCTCGACATTATATACCAAACCAATGTTGAAGGCAAATTTGTTTTTTTAAATGCCTTGGCGGAAGTGATATTGGAGTACAGTATGGAAGAATTACTGCAAATGACTTATATCGATTTAATTAGGGAGGATTATAAAGAAAAAACAAAAGACTACTATGTCAGCAATGATTATTTAAATGGTACCCAAAATAACTATTACGAATTTCCTGTACTTTCCAAGTCTGGCAAAGAAATATGGATAAGCCAAAAGGTACAACCGTTTTACAATAACCAAACATTGGTTGGCTACCAAGGCGTAGCCAGAGATATCACACAATTTAAAAAACTTGAATTAGAGCGTGTAGAAGCAGAAGAAGAGTTGAAAGAAACCGCTACTCGTTTTAAATCGCTGATTGAAAATTTAAATTATGGTATTTTGGTGGCCGATGAAAATCGTAATATCGTTGCCGTTAATGAGGCTTTTTGCAAATTGTTTAATATCAATGTTTTGCCAACCGACTTGATTGGTGAAGATTGTAATGACGTGAATGAAACGGCTAAAGTGTTGTTTAAAAATTCAAAATGGTTTATTGAAAACATCAATGAAAAAATCACCGAGCGAAAACTTGTTACCGAAGAAGAATTGGTGATGTTAAACGGCCATGTGTTAGAGAGAGATTATATTCCCATTTTTGTAAAAAATGATTATCGAGGTCATTTGTGGTCTTACAAAGACGTGACTTTGAGGAAGTTTGAAGAAAATGAATTGTTGAAAGCTAAAGAATTAGCCGAAGCATCTTCCATTGCCAAAGAACAATTTTTGTCGACCATGAGTCATGAAATCAGGACACCCATGAATGCGGTAATAGGCATGACGCAATTATTGATGAACAAAGCGCCAAAGGATGACCAGGTCGAATACTTAAATGCCATTAAATATAGTGCAGATAATTTATTGGGCTTAATCAATAATATTTTAGACTTTTCAAAAATTGAATCGGGTAAAATTACCCTTGAAAATACCGATTTTGATATTGCTGATTTAGCGCAAAAAATTAAAAATATATTTACGTACCAATCGGAAGAAAAGGGTTTGAAGTTCGCTATTCATTTAGACCATGAAGTTGATCAATATTTGAAAGGAGATACCGTGCGTTTAAATCAAATTTTAACGAATTTGGTCGGTAATGCCTTGAAATTTACGGAGTTTGGTCGAGTGGAGATGTTTATTGCTAAAGTGCCTGCTACCCATCAAAAAATCAATATTCTTTTTGAAATTCGTGATACAGGTATTGGGATTGATCCTGAAAAAGCCGACAAAATTTTTGAACGATTTACCCAAGCCAATTCAGATACTACCCGAAAATATGGCGGTACAGGATTAGGGCTTACCATTACAAAACTGTTGGTTGAATTGTTGGGTGGACATATCTATTTGGAAAGTCAGGTCGACAGGGGATCAAGTTTTTTTGTGGAGCTTCCATTTGATTTGGGCACCAAAGACAATGTGTTGCAATCGGGATTGAAGTTGAAAGAAATGGAAGGGCAACTTTCTGGCAAAACAATACTTTTAGTGGAAGACAATAAGCTTAACCAGTTCATTGCCAGTGAATTTATAAAAAATAGTGGCATTGCGGTACTTACCGCTGAAAATGGCAAAGAAGCGTTGATTCAACTTGAACAAAATTCTTCTATTGATTTGATTTTGATGGATTTACAAATGCCTGTGATGGATGGTTATACTGCCACAGAACATATTCGAAAAAACTACCAAGGGAAATACGAAACATTGCCAATTATCGCCTTGAGCGCTTCTACTTCTGTGGAAGTAAGAAATAAAGTAGCGGCAGTAGGCATGAATGATTATGTCTCTAAACCATTTGAATTTCAGTCTTTGTATAAAAAAATTGCCCAATATTTAACCTTGTCTCCTGTAATTCAAAAAAAGAAAACGCCTGCAATTTCCACAGAAAATCATGGCGTGGTTAATTTAAGTTATTATGAAGAATTTTCGGGTGGGAATAAAGATTTTGTGAAAGAAATGATTAAAGTATACCTAGAAGAAACCCCTTCTATATTGTTTCAATTAAATGATTTTGTGGTAGACAATAACCATTCGGAAATTGCTTCTGCCTGTCATAAATTGAAATCAAGTTTTAAAATGATGGGAGTGGAGGCCCATGACGTACAGCATTTAGAAGAATTGGCTAAAACGGCCGTAATGGATACGTCATTGTTTAAAAAATTAAACAATAAAATCCAGAAAAAAGGACTTGATAGCATTTTAGCGTTGAAAACTATTTTAGTAGGGAATTAAAAATTCAGTATAACTACCTCATTCTTGCCCATTTTTTTGTAGTTAAAGTAGTTAAGAAACCATTCAAATGAAGCATAAGTGTTTAGGTGAATCCTTGATTACTTCGTTTTAAATTGGCATTGGTTTTTTAACCATTTAATTACTACTGTCATGAAACCAACTATCCTCATTGTTGACGACGAATTCCCTATCCGTAGATTGTTGGAATTCTTCCTAAGTCCTAATTACCATGTAATTGTAAAAGAAAATGTACAAGAAGCGGTGCATTGGTTAAACAATGGACATGTGCCAGATGTCATGATTTTGGATATAGAAATGCCGCAACAAAGCGGTAAAGATTTGTTAAACATGGTGAGGGCCGACGAAGATATTGCCCATGTGCCTATTATTATGCTTTCGGGAAATGAAAAAACTGCGGATCGAATTGAATGTTTGAATCTTGGTGCGGATGATTATTTGGTAAAACCCTTTAATCCTCAAGAATTAGAATTAAGAATCAATAATTTATTCAAAAGAAATCAACGGACGGTGTATTAAATCGAGTCTTGATTTATAGCTGTAGTCAAACCGTTTAATTTCAACTCTGAGCAATATAGAAACATAAGAAGTGTCCTCTAAAATTTGTAACCATGGAATCGCTCTCCTACAAACCAAGTCAATCTGTTTATCATTCAAAGCCATTTTTAGCAGTTAAAAATCTGCTTAAGATTGATATCAAAAGTCAAGCGTACTTACATGATCGTCCGGCTAAAGTTCATATCCCCGTATATAAAAGATTGATGGATATTTTAATTGCCGGTGCGGCACTTTTGGTGACAAGTCCGCTATTGGTATTGGTAACGATTTTATTGAAAATTGAATCCAAGGCTCCTGTTTTTTACTATTCAAAAAGAGTAGGCATGGCTTACCATATTTTTGAATTGATAAAATTTAGAAGCATGGTTCCTGGTGCCGATGCTAAAATTGATGCCATGGCGTCTTTAAATCAATACCAAAAAGAAAGTATGGCGACAGCGCAAACGGCTTGTACTGAATGTGCTTTAGGTAATTGTAAAATGGCCAAATTGTATATTGGGGGAAAAGAAGTGTGCGAAAATCAATACCGCTATGAACAAAACAGGAAAGCGGTATTTCAAAAATTTGATAACGATCCGAGGGTAACGACTTTGGGTAAATTTATCAGAAAAACTAGCATTGATGAATTGCCGCAATTGATTAATGTTTTGAAAGGGGAGATGAGTATTATCGGTAATCGTCCCTTGCCGTTGTATGAAGCAGAAAAGTTGACTACCAATGTTGCGGTTGAACGTTTTTTGGCTCCAGCAGGCATCTCTGGATTGTGGCAGGTGTCTAAACGTGGTAAAAAAGACATGTCTGAAGAAGAACGGATTCAATTAGACATTGCCTATGCGCGCAATTATTCCTTTAGCATGGATTTGAAAATTATTTTCATGACTATTCCTGCGCTTTTTCAAACTGCCAATTCCTAATCCTAAGGTCATGCTATTCCTCTATCTATTGCATTTCGTTGCGTTATTCTTCTTGGCTTTTCATGCCATTGGCTGGGTAATTTCATTGCTTAAACAAAGGCCATTGGTTGCCAAAAGTCAGCAAGAAAGAAAGTTTGCCTTGGTGATTACCGCTTATCAAAACGTTGAAATCACGGCGCCCTTATTGGCGTCTTTAGCGCAACAAACCTATCGCCACCATGAAGTGTTTTTGGTTGCCGATTGTTGTGATGCCCTAGTGGCACAACAAATTGCGTCTCAATACCAAATTCATTTGCTATTACCTGTTTCACCATTACGTTCAAAAATAAAAGCGATAAAAACAGTTGTTGACCAATTACACCATTCATTTGAGGCAATTGTGATTTTTGATCCTGACAATCTTGCTCATCCTCAGTTTTTACACACCATTAATGCGACTATGAATATGGGTTTTGATGCTGTGCAAGGCCAAAGAACAGCCAAAAATCTTGATACCACCATTGCTTGTTTAGATGCGCTAGGGGAATATTATTACAATGTGAATACCCGTTTAATTCCATTTGCAATAGGTTCTTCAGCAACCATTGCGGGTTCGGGTATGGCCATTACTTTAGCTATTTACAAACAATATTTAAATTTGGCTGACGTCACTGAAACTCCCGGAAAAGTCATTATTGCCGAAGATAAAGTTTTGCAAACCTATTTGGTAAGTATAGGAAAAACGATTGCTTATGCGCCCAAGGCGATTGTGTACGACGAAAAAATAACTACCGCCAATCAATTACAACGTCAACGTACAAGATGGATCAATACTTGGTTTAAGCACACCAGCGAAGGCATAGGTTTACTTCAAAAAATGACTTGGCACACGACTTGGTTTGCAATGTTAACCTTTTATCCGCCAATGTTTATGCAGTGTATTTTTGCGATGGCTTTGATTGGGATTGACTTGGTATGGTTTCCCTCTTTGGCTTATGTGATGCTTGCTGGAATGGTGATTTATGTCATTCATTTTATGCACTCATTGAGGATAGGCAAAGCGCCTTCAAAAGTTGTGTTCGCCTTAATTGCCTTGCCGCTATTTATGTACAAGCAAATTATTTCCCTATTGCAAATGAAAAAAAGTAACCGTGATTTCATGGTTACCGAACATACTAAAACCATTCGTATTGAAGACCTTAAATTTTAAAATTATGAAAAATTACTGGCTCCATTCAGGTTTCTACACCTTTTTACAACGTTTTTCTACTTTGGTATTTGGTTTCGGTGGCTTCTATTTGTTAATTAGAATGCAAACTAAGCAAGACTTTGGTGTTTGGGCATTGGTGTTGACCATTACTGCTTTGTTAGAAGTAGCGCGCAATGGGCTTATTCAAAATGGCTTGATAAAATTTAGTTTAGGGGCAAAGGAAAATGAGCAACCGGCCATTCAGTCTGCGGCTTTGTTTTTAAATATCGTATTGACCTTGTTTAGTTGTGCTTTTTTATTGGTTTCAGGTCCTTATTTTGAAACCGCTTGGCATGCTCCCAATGTTACCGAGGTGTTTCAGATTTATGCCTTCATTACTATTGCCCTTATTCCTTTTCAACAATTTAGTTATTTGCAACAAGCTAAGTTCGATTTTAAGAGTTTGAGTCTGATGTACATTATTCGTCAAGGAAGTTTCTTCTTAGTGATTTTGATACATTTTATTTTGTTTAATCGCATCTCTATTATCAGTCTGGCTTGGTGGTTATTGTGGAGCTCCATTATTTCTTCTATGGCAGGATATGTAATGGTGAAAAAATATTTATTTATTCGTCAATGGCCAACCCTTTTTTGGATCAAAAAGTTATTCCATTATGGTAAGTATAGCTTTGGTACCAATGTGAGCGGAATGTTGTTCAATAGCATCGATCAAATGATGTTGGGCGTCATGACAGGTACAGCACAAGTCGCTGTTTTTAATGCTTCCTCCAAAATCAATAACTTAATTGAGGTGCCAATTTCAACGGTGGCGTCTATCGTTTTTCCACAAACTTCCTTGAAAGCAAGTGAAAATGATCATGAAGGAGTGAAAAGGATGTATGAAAAATCTGTAACCATTTTACTCGCCATGATTTTGCCTGTTTTGGTGGTGGTAGCCATTATTCCTGCTTATATTTTAAGTTGGATTGCTGGTGCTGCTTATGCAGAATATGCTGGGGTGTTGATGGTTATCTTATTGTTTTCTGTTTTTCAACCCTTTTCTCGTCAATTTGGAACCGTGATGGACGCGTTAGGAAAACCTCATGTTAATTTTTATTGTATTACCGGTGCCGCCTTTATTAATTTAAGTTTGAGTTATGTCTTTATTCCAATTTGGGGGATATATGGTGCCGCATTTGCGACATTAATTGCCTTGGTGTTGTCGGTGGTCTTAAATCTTTGGCTACTACAACTACTTGTGAAGGTACAATTGAGGGCTATTTTAAAGGGGATTCCTCAGGTGTATGTGTTTTTGTATTTGAAATTGAGGTGGTATTTGAAACCACTTTTTGCCAAATGGCTAGTTTTATAAATATGCTTGTATGTTGTTGGGATTGCATTAATCTCAAAAGACTTGATTTTACATTAAATTATTTATGTTTTGGTTAAATTCATTAACTTTGAGAAAGTTGTTATTGTAACCATGGCTAAAATTGTATTTGCATCCATCCTGAAACCTGTTACTGATACAAGGATGTATGCTAAAATGGCGAAAACCCTTGTACTCGATTCCGCTGCGGAGGTGCATATCGTTGGCCATGCCATCAATGAAGCGACTAGTCAGGATAATAACATTATTTTTCACCCCATTTTTAACTTTCCGCGATTAAGCTTTGCTAGGGTTTTTGCTTGGGTATCATTTTTAAAACTTATCTATGCGCTTAAACCTCAAACTATTGTCGTGTGTACCCATGAGCTATTGTTGCCTGCAATAGCGTATAAATTATTTCACAAGGTTCAACTCATCTATGATGTACGGGAAAATTATTACCTTAATATTCTTTATACACATTCATTTCCATTGCTCCTACAATTTCCTTTAGCGCTTTGGGTAAGGTTTAAAGGGTTGATTTGTAGTCCTTTTGTCAACCATTTCATTTTAGCGGAAGCATGTTACCAAGAAGAATGTGCCTCCT
>JBIKPL010000342.1:0-3659 GCA_044357485.1 Cytophagales bacterium | reverse complement strand
GCAAGATTAGACTTTGCCGAACTTGAAAATGCCCACCTAAGTGGGGCCAACTTAAAAGGATCCTCCCCTATTCGAGCCAATTTTAAATCAGCCAATTTAATCAAAGCCAATTTTGAAAATGCCCTTTTAATGGAAACCAATTTTGAAGAAGCATGTTTAATTGGCTGTAATTTTAAAAATGCAAATCTCTCCAAAGCAAATCTCAAAACAGCCATTGGTTTAACTTTAGATCAATTACTTGATTGCAAATCGCTTTACAAAGCCAATATTGATTCTGATTTAAAACTGAAAATTCTAGAAAAAAAACCTGCATTGTTGGATGCTTAACTAATCAAAAAATGGCCAATGAACACCAAAGTGAAAAGCCATTTTCATTCCTGGATAATAAGGCGTTAAGAAATAAACTTCTTGTCCCATAAATTGGTTAATTTGACTTCCTTTTAGCCAAACAGTAGCTTTTTTAATTTTTAAGTTGACAAAAGCATCAACCACGGTATAAGCTTTGGCAACAAAAGTATTTTGTACGACAAACTGCTGTAATGCAACCGAGTAAGCATCAGCCTTGTATGCCGAACGATAATGTACATCAATTCCTATTTGCAAACCTAAATCTTTTGTAAACCTAAATTGGTAATACATTAAACTTGAGGCATACCAAGTAGGCACTCTATAAGAACGGTATTTAACATCTCCAGCAGACAAGGCATACCTCAATTGGTTTTTAATAAAAAAGTGATTCCCAATATTAAAATCAGCCAACAAGGTGATATTGGTGATATTAAACCCTTTGGCGGTATCTTGTTTCACCATAATTTGCTCTCTCCAATGATTACTAAGTTGAGCCGTATCGACGAAATACACATAATTGGTCACTTCGGTATGCGACAACTCCAATTCAAATCTTTGTTTTTGAATTGTTTTAAATACATTAAGATAATATGTCTGTGCTTGAATAGGTTTCAATTGATTATTTTTCCAAGCATAATTATTGGCCGCATATTGAGTTTGTTGTAACGTAGGGGAATATTTAGCTATACCATAACCTGCTTTCATAAAACGTGAAGCATACGCAAGATTTACATTAAAATCTTTATTATTTTTTACTTGAACCGCATTTGCTTTGTTTTCTTCTATTGCTTTCAAAGTAATTTGATTCAAAGCCGTCAAAGAAAACCGAGCATTTTCAGTGACTAAATAATCCATAGTCCCCCCTACTTTCACCACACTCATTAACAATTGCTCACTTGAATCTGATTTAACAATCTGCTTATATTGATTCCCTTCAAATAAACTAAAAGCACTCATTTTAAAGGATTTAAACGAAGTTTTTAAACCAAGTGTATGCGTTCTAGAAATATATTCAGCCCTATAAACCGTACCCAATGAATCAATATATTTATGGGTAGGATACACATACTCTTTGTATAAGGTTTTCCCTGACAAGGTATTATTTAAATTTTTATCATTAAATCCAATATATTGATCACTAAAACTATAGGCATAAAATAGGTTTAATTTATTTTTGGGGATAATGCTAAACTGGTTGTAAAACCTAAAATTAGTTCTATCGTCTGACGTACGCGCACTGTCAGACATTTTCACAGGTGATTCATCGTATTTATTTAAATTCGATTGGTCAAAATTGACAGAATCAGGAATAATCCCCCCCGTTTCTCGAACCAAATTCACAAATCTTGCATAAGATGCCAAAGCGATGTACCTTTTATTGGGAGAATGAAAAGAAGAATTAAAACCAAAATCCCATAAATCTACATTTCTGTCTCTTTGTACTTTCCGTCCAATTTGTTTAACCGAAGTTAAACGTTGCACATTCATGCCTACATTTAATAGTCTTGAAAAGTTTCTAGTGTAATCAAAATTGAGGGAATTTTCTCCAGTACCACCTTGCACATACTTTAAAATTGAATATGGAGATTTGGTATCATAATACTTGGTTTCCAACACATTAGAGGCATATTGATCGTAAGTGTGGTAGCCAAACCCATAGCCAATCGCTGTAGGTTGATTCCAAAAAATTGCTTTCGAAGCCGTCCCTAAATTGCCTAAATTTTGATAAATATTATCTTTGAAATACAATTTATCGTAACGTTGAATCGTAGCATCAAAACTTGAATCAGGCGTATAAGTGAGGGTGTCGTCCTTAAAAACTTCATGTTCCGTAAAATAATTGGTTGAATGATACCCATATATTTGCTTGGTAGAATCATCTAAAATTTGAGCATTTACAGAGACCGTAAACATGCAGCACCATACAAAGATATAATAAAAACGATTTGTCATTCAAAGCTTATTTAACCTGTTCTTTATTCATAATTAAAGCCTCTCCAGTAATGGTTGTTTTACCAGTAAGCGTATCCACAATCTTTGTTTCAATTAATACCCTATTTTTAGCCAGCTCCAGCTCTTTAACCGTGAAGATGGCCTCATAGGTTTGCTCCACAAACATTGGTCGTAAAAACTCCATTGATTGTTTCAAATATACACTTCCAGGACCTGGAAATTTAGTACCCAAAACCATTGAGAAAATACTTCCACCTAAAAAACCATGCATAATTGGTTTTTTAAAAGGGGTAGTTGAAGCAAAATCAGCATCTAAATGTAAAGGATTTGTATCACCAGAAACCTGTGCGAAATCATTTACTTGTGCTTGCGTAAAAACAAATTGATGATGGTAAGTATTTCCAATTTCCATAATGGTATAATTTATATTTTTGAAAGTTCATCAAGTAAACGCTCTACATTTTCAACAGAAACAGCAGGAAAATTAGCAATACGAACTTGCTTATCTTTAAAATTACCATAACCGGCACCTAAAATTAAGTCAAGCGGTTTTAGTGCATTGATTAAATCGGAAGCCACACCAGTGGTATTGGCAACAATAACAGTAGGCGAACGGTGTGCGGTATTTTGCACAAAAACCTCTAGCAATGAAGATTTTTCAACAAAATCATACAATTTAGCGGCTTTTAAATCGGTTTCTTTTCGAATTACATCCACCCCTTTTTTAAGCATGTCTCCTGTAACTTTTGCCAACAAATAAATACCGAACACATTTGGCGTTGATGGTGTCTCAAACTTACTTCCGTTGCTCCATAATGAAGGCAAACTATGGTAAGTACCAATTGATTTACCTTTGGATTTTAGCGCATTGGCTTTATCAATACAACGATCATTAACAATCCACACCCCTAAACCTGCAGGCAAACCCATTCCTTTTTGAACAGAAAAAAAAGCAGAGTCGATGGTTTTAAAATCAAATTGAGGATACGGAACAGAAGAAACAGCATCCACGGCAATGATAGCGTTGGGATTCTTAGCTCTTAAAGCGTGGATATCGGCAGTAGGCATCATTACACCCGAACTTGTTTCATTATGGGTTACACAAATCAATTCTGTTTCAGAAGGAATTTCATAGGCATTAATATCAAAACCATTGCCGAATGGCACCTCAAATTTGGTAGCAGTATTCCCTAATTCAACCGAAAATTCATAGAATTTTTTAGAAAAAGAGCCATTCACAAAATGCGTACTATGATTTTCAACAGTATTTTGTAAAATTCTTTCCCAAATTTCAGTGGCAGAACCTGTGAAAAATATTTTAAAATCCTGAGGAACACCCAATAAAGCACGAATATGTT
>JBIKPL010000341.1:0-3670 GCA_044357485.1 Cytophagales bacterium | reverse complement strand
AAATGGGGTATTGTTGGCCTATCGTGGTGCAAGTTTTAACCCCAGTATTGTTTCTGAATTTCCATTTGAAGTTAAATTAATCAATCATTTATGGGATATATTTGGTTTTAATGGGGAGCAAATTCGTGCCGATTATCACCTCATTACTGCTGGGCGACGTTCCTATGGTACCAATGATATTTATACCGCCATTTATGGCAATGAACTTTTTATCGAAGAAGGGGCGGTAATCAAAGCTGCGGTAATTAATACCGAAACTGGCCCTGTGTATATTGGGAAAAATGCCGAAATTAAACCCGGGGCTCTTATTGAAGGCCCATTTGCTTTAGGAGAACATGCTCGGGTAAATATGGGCGCCAAGATTCGTGGCAATACCACTGTTGGGCCTCATGCGGTAGTGGGTGGAGAATTGAACAATGCGGTTATTTTTGGCAACAGCAACAAAGCGCATGAGGGTTATTTAGGCAATGCGGTGATAGGGGAATGGTGTAATTTAGGGGCCGATACCAATAATTCAAACTTAAAAAATAATTTTTCTACTGTAAAAGTATGGAATTATAAATCAGCAAGTTTTGAAGATTGTGGCAAAACCAAATGTGGTTTGTTTATGGGCGATCATGCTAAAACTGCCATCAACACCATGTTCAATACGGGTAGCGTTGTTGGTGTTGCGGCCAATGTCATTGGGCCAGGGATACCATCTAAATATATTCCTTCTTTTTCATGGGGTACAGAAGGAGAAATATTTGAACTGAATAAACTTGATGAAATGGTTTCTCGATGGATGCATACCAAAGGGCAACCATACAACGATATAGAAAAAAATATTCTGCATACGCTTTATTCAACCAGGTCTTCTTGATGTCTGAATGTTAAGTATACTTTCAATTTTCCCAAAAACTAATCGACACAACCAATGCTTTTTGCAGACATTATAGGACTTGAAGATACCAAAAAAACACTGGCCAATTCGGTGACCTCCAATCACGTGGCCCATGCACAATTGTTTTTAGGCAGCAGTGGGAGCGCTAATTTGGCTATGGCTTTGGCTTATGCCACCTATTTGAATTGTGAAGACAAAGGGGCAACAGATGCTTGCGGAAAATGTGCTTCTTGTAGTAAAATGACTAAATTGGTACATCCTGACTTGCATTTTTTGTTTCCAGTGGCAGGAAAGATTGAAGAAAAAGGAGGGGCTAGGGCTGAATTAATGACTAATTGGAGGTCTTTTGTACAAGATACCCCTTATGCAGGCATACAAGATTGGGCTTCTTTTGCTGGCGTGGACAACAAGCAAATGTCAATTTCTGTTGATGAAGTGAGAGATATGATTAAAGACTTGTCTCTCAAGGCTTTTGAAGGAGGATATAAAATTGTGATTATGTGGCAACCTCAAATGATGGCTGCCGCTCCTGCCAATGCCATGTTGAAGATTTTAGAAGAACCTTCGGCCAAAACCATATTTTTATTGGTTGTCAATGATGCTGAAAAAATAATGACGACCATTATTTCTAGAACGCAGCTGATTAAAATTAGAAGTTTTACTGCCGACGAAATCAATACGTATTTGGTAGAAAAAGCGGGAGTAGAACATAAACATGCCGCCCAAATTGCCCATATTGCTGATGGAGATTTAAACCAAGCCTTGTCTATTTTAAATGAGGTAAAAAATGACAATCTACCCATCTTTCAAAAATGGATGAGGCATTGCTTTACTAAAAATTATACCGAAATGGTCATCATGGCTGATGAATTTCATGAGCTTAAACGAGAAGGTCAAAAGGGTTTACTGTATTTTGCACTTACCGTTTTACGCGATGCTTTGGTGATGAATTATGGCCACGATGGCATGATTAAACTGCCTGAAGAGAGTTTGGCTTTTGTGAAAAATTTTGCCAAAGTAGTGAATGAAACCAATATAGAACCTATCATGACTTTACTGAATGAGGCCTATTACCACATCGAAAGAAATGCCAACGATAAATTGGTGTTTGTGGACACTTCTATTCAAATTGCAAGGGTGATAAAATAGTGGTGAGTGTTGAATGTTGAGTCTTTAGTATTAAAGGGAAACTGTAAATTTTTAAAAAATGTAAAAGTATTGAGTTAACTATTGTGTCAAAATTAAATCAGGTTGTATGTTAAATACCTGATTCTACTCTGAACTCTGAACTAAAAACGCTGAACTAGAAAATGATTAAAATAGGAACACGATCAAGCAAATTAGCTTTATGGCAAGCGTATCATATTCAAGATTTATTGAAACAATTTGGCTTGGCGTCTGAAATTATTACCATTGAAACCAAAGGTGATAAGATACTTGAGGTGACGCTTTCTAAAATTGGCAGTAAAGGGGTTTTTACGGAAGAATTAGAAGAGGCTTTACGTCATGGAAGTATTGATATTGCGGTACATTCAGCCAAAGATTTGCCCTCTGCATTGCCCTTTGATTTAGAAATTATCGCTTTCACCAAAAGAGAAAAATCAAACGATGTATTGGTAAGTTTAAATCCTGCTTTGCAATTGAACGATGAAGATACTTTTGTAATTGGTACTTCTTCTACGAGAAGAAATGCCTTGTTAAAGCACTATTATCCTCATATCAAGACGGTCGACATGCGAGGCAATTTACAAACCCGTATGCGTAAACTCGAACAAGGTGATTGCGATGCTATTTTACTCGCTTATGCTGGGGTGCATCGCATGGAATTAGATCAATATATTGTTCAGCATCTTGATATTTATCAGTTTACGCCACCTGTCGGCCAAGGAACGGTGGCAGTAGAGGCTGCTGTGCATCTTCAAAAGGATATCAAAGACCTGGTGGTAAAAGCCACGAATGATCCCATTACTTTTACGGTTATGCAAGCCGAACGTGCTTATTTAAATCGTTTAGAAGGCGGTTGTAGTATTCCTTCTTTTGCCATGGCTGCTGTTGAAGGAGACACCCTAACTATTGAAGGGGGGATTGTGAGTTTAGATGGACTTCAAATTGTTCGAAAATCGATATCAGGTAGCTTGCAGGAGGCCGAAAATTTAGGAAAATTGCTTGCCGAAGCTGTGCTGTCGGCTGGAGGAGAGGCGATCTTAAAAGAAATTAAAAAAGGAATCGCCTAATGTAATGGTGAAATGATTTAATTTCAGTAATTTGAAAACCTAAAATAATCACGAATAGCTATTTTTAACTGTTTTTTTTGAAACCTAAATACAAAATAGAAACAAATGTATAATCCAGAAAAAGATAGGGTAACAAAACGTTCAAGTGGAGATTGGAAAAACTGGGGACCTTACGTAACCGAACGCCAATGGGGAACTGTTAGAGAAGATTATAGTACCGATGGCGCGGCATGGGAATATTTTTCTCATGACGATGCGCGTAGTCGTGCTTATCGTTGGGGAGAAGATGGTATTCATGGTATTTCTGATCGAAAACAATATTTGTGTTTTGGCCTTTCCATGTGGAATGAGAAGGATTCTATTATCAAAGAAAGACTTTTTGGACTTACCGGCAACCAAGGTACCCATGGGGAAGATGTGAAGGAATTGTACTATTATTTAGACAGTACACCTACCCATTCCTATATGAAATCTTTATATAAGTATCCTCAAAATGAGTTTCCTTATGTGAAAATTGTAGATGAAAATGCCAAAAGAACCAAGGCTGATCCGA
>JBIKPL010000340.1:0-3680 GCA_044357485.1 Cytophagales bacterium | reverse complement strand
CTAGAGAAGGAGTGAAAGCTATTAAATATTTTTCTACCAAAGGGATTAAAACCTATTGTACTTTGGTGTTTTCTGCTGGCCAAGCTTTGTTGGCTGCTAAAGCAGGAGCAACTTATGTGTCTCCATTTATTGGTCGCTTAGACGACATTGGCCAAGATGGCTTGTTGTTGATTGAAGAAATTGTGTTGATTTATGCCAACTATGGTTTTGAAACACAAGTATTAGCGGCTTCTGTTCGTCACTCTCAACATTTATTGAAATGTGCCGAAATTGGTGCAGATGTCATGACTGGCCCATTAAGTGTAATGCTTTCTTTATTAAACCATCCTTTAACGGATGCTGGTTTGGCTAAATTTGTAGCTGATTCTAAGAAATTAGTTTAAATGGTAATGGCGGATGGGGTTGGGTTGTTAATAACGATTCATCACCCATCTTTGCCTACTTAATATTTCGAAAATGTATATCATCAAAGTAAAAGGAAAAGCAAAAATACCTGACTATATTCAGTTGAGAGACGCGAAAATGGTGTTGGTGGCTTATTTTAGAACTGATCGACCTTTGAAGAATATGGAAAAATATGGTTTGGCGGGAAAAGAAGCGCAATTAGAAGCGGTAATTCAGCGTTTGGACTTTGGTAAACTAGAAAAATTAGAATTATAAACCTATGAGTTTTTCAACAGAACCTATTTTAAGTGTTAGTGAAACCAGTATCATGCAAGAGGGGAGAACCATTTTGAGTGAGGTGAACTTTGATATACAAAAAGGTGAATTTGTGTACCTTATTGGACGTACAGGCAGTGGAAAATCATCATTGCTAAAGACTTTTTATGCCGATGTAAAATTGTATTTTGGCGAAATAAAAATCGCTGGCTTTTCATTAAAAAAAATGAAACGTGCTGAGGTTCCGTATCTTCGTCGTAAGATTGGGATTATTTTTCAAGATTTTCAATTGTTGGGTGACCGAAGTGTTAACGATAACCTGCATTTTGTGTTACGCGCCACTGGTTGGTCCGATTCTTCTAAAATAAAACAACGCATTGCCGATGTGTTATTTAGGGTGGGGTTGAGCAATAAAGGGACTAAATTTCCTTACCAATTGTCTGGTGGAGAACAACAACGTGTGGTAATTGCCAGGGCTTTGTTAAATGAACCTATTTTGCTTATTGCCGATGAGCCTACTGGTAATCTCGATCCAGAAGTTGCCGATGGTATTATGCAATTGTTTCAGCAAATTAACAATGCGGGTACGGCTATTTTGATGGCTACGCATAATTATGAATTGTTTAAAAAATATCCAGGAAGGGTAATCAAATGCCAAGAGGGTAAAGTACTTGAATCGGATACGGCCAATTACCAAGATTTGGCCGTTTAATGTTGTTTGTTATTGATGACTTAGTCCTGATGTTGAAAGGTATTTATCTAAACCCTATTGATCGTTTTCCTTCAATCATTACTTAGAAATTAGCACTAAATCTACATGACTTTTAGAAACCGATTGCAATATTTTGTTGTAAAATTTTTAAGGATTTCTAATAAAGAGGCTGTGCAATTATTTTTAGCACATAAAATTTTGCTTAATGGAAAGGTGGCTGCTGCCAATGATTTGCTCTTTCCTGAAGATGAAGTGGTATTTGACTGGAATATTATTAAACCTAAAACCCTTTATACGTATATCGCTTACCACAAACCTGTAGGAGTGGAATCTACTTTGAATACCGATATTGAGCACAATTTGGTGCAAGCACTTGGGTTGTCAGTACGTTTGTTTCCCGTTGGCAGGTTAGACAAAGCCTCTGAAGGGTTAATGTTATTGACCAATAATGGTAAAATTGTGAACAAAATTTTAAATGAAAATCAAGAAAAGGAAAAGGAGTATGAAGTAGAGGTGAATAGAACCTTGGGTCTTGATTTTTTAGATGCCTTACGCAATGGAATGGTAATTATGGGACAATTGACCAAGCCGGCTAAAGTGGTAGCATTTGCTGATACGAAGTTTAGCATCATTTTAACCCAAGGCTTGAATAGGCAAATCAGACGGATGTGTTACCAATACGATTATGAGGTGCTGGTGTTAAAACGAATCAGAATTACAGCCATTACCCTTGGCGATTTAACGCCAGGAGCTTGGCGTTACCTAAGCGAAGAGGAAGTGAAAGCTTTATGGCATTAAGGATTTATTGTTTTGAAATTGTATTAATCGCCGCGATAATAATGTCGCAAGCCTTTTCTATTTCAGTTAAAGTAATGGTCAATGGTGGTGCTATTCTCATTGAATTGTCACAGAAAAGAAACCAATCGGTTACAATGCCATTTACAATACATTCATCTATAATGGCTTTAAGTGTTTCAAAGTTTTCAAATTCAACGGCCATCATTAAGCCTTTGCTTCTAATGGCTTTAATTTGAGGGTGTTGAAGCTTGAGCTTAAATAGCGCTTCTTTGGAGGCTACTTGTTGACAAAGATTTTCTTCAATAATTATTTGTAGGGTAGCCAAAGAGGCCGCACAACTTACTGGATGTCCTCCAAAGGTAGTGATATGGCCTAAAATTGGGTTGGTTTTAAGGCAGGCCATGATTTCAGTAGAAGAGATGAATGCACCAATAGGCATTCCTCCACCCATTCCTTTGGCACAAACCAATATGTCGGGGCTTATTCCATACGGTTCGAATCCCCAAAAAGTGCCTGTTCTTCCAAATCCTGTTTGTATTTCGTCTAAAATTAACAAGGTTCCCGTCTGATTGCACCTTGCTCGCAAAGCTTGAAAATAGGCCTTGTCGGCGATTCTAATTCCTGCTTCTCCTTGTACTGTTTCTACAATGATGGCAGCCGTTTGTTCGTCGATTAAGGAAAGATCTTCGATACAATTGAATCTGATGTGTCTGATGCCTGGTAAAAGCGGACGAAAAGCTTGCTTAAATTGCTCATTTCCCATGACAGACAATGCGCCTTGAGTAG
Organism: Cytophagales bacterium; assembly: GCA_044357485.1. Taxonomy (GTDB): domain Bacteria; phylum Bacteroidota; class Bacteroidia; order Cytophagales; family UBA9547; genus CALPQG02. The sequence continues at coordinate 724 of JBIKPL010000340.1, read as the reverse complement.
AGCCGTGGTAAGCATTCATACAACTGATAATGTTTGAACGGCCGGTATATCTTTTGGCCAATTTCATTGCTCCTTCCACTGCTTCACTTCCTGAATTAACGAAATAGGTGCTGGTTAAATTTTCGGGTAAGGTGCTTGCCAAAGCCTTGGCCAACTGCAGTGGAGGCGTCTGGATGTATTCGCCATAAACCATTAAATGCAAATATTGGTCAACTTGCGTTTTGATGGCATTACAAACTTTTGGGTGTCGATGGCCAACATTGCTAACGCCAATACCTGAAATCAAATCCATATAGGCACGGTTTTCAGGTCCATACATATACACACCTTCTGCACGTTCAATTTCAATAGAAAGTGGAAAGTCAGAGGTTTGTGCTTGGTATTGCAGAAATAATTGTCGATTGGTAAGCATGTCGTTTTCAAAAGTATGAATGGTAAAGGTATTAAAAACTCATGTTGAAAGCATTAATACTTAAAAATAAATGCAAGATGATTGCTGAAGTTGGATGTGACTTTAGGAGATCGGTAGTCGCAAATAAGGGAACTTTCATTTGCCATAAATATTAGGTTTGAAATTATTAAGGCCATTTTCAAGATTTTGGCTTTTGCTGGCGAATAGCGGAGTCAATTATACCATTAACTTTCTGTCGTAAATATATTTAACTATTAAATTTAACCCTAAGCGTTTCATTTAGAGACGATTCATTGGAGTAGTTTTTACTAC
>JBIKPL010000339.1:0-3684 GCA_044357485.1 Cytophagales bacterium | reverse complement strand
TGTACTTTGTACTTTGTACTTTGTACTTTGTACTTTGTACTTTGTACTTTGTACTTTGTACTTTGTACTTTGTACTTTGTACTTTGTACTTTGTACTTTGTACTTTGTACTTTGTACTGTTTTAGGTTGAGTTAATTGTTTTGTGCATGGGAAATGTTTGCTGTGCATAGGCGTAGCACTGCACTGACGTGTAGTAATTTTGTCATGGTGTTAGCGTGTAGGACGGGTGGTTTTGGTATTATATTACAACTTTTTGTTGGTATAGTTATAATTTACACAATGGTATTTATAAAAAATGTACTTTCAAAATCTTTTTATTAAAATTTCATAAACTTTTTATTTGTATGATTTTTGTCATTTTTATATGTATTGAAACTTTTATGGTTCAGTTTTTTATTTCAAGTGTGTTGTTTGGAGTAGAAGTTGTTCTTCTATAATTGGGTGATTGTTTGAGAAATTTTAACGAAACGTAAGGGGTTATTTTTTTCTAAAATTGGGGAATCGTGTTGGTTTTCGACCCAATAGGGGAGTGGTCTACTTTAAAATAATTTTCCAAGTAAATTATTTTGAGCGGCATAGTAATGGTGTAAAAACTTAAAATTTCTTAACAGAAAGGGTATTCATTTGGGGTAATAAAATATGTAGTTCGTCATATTTTTCCAATAACAATGGAACGCCTGTTGCAGAAAAAGCTTTTTGATCGATAAGGTTTCCTGAACCATCAAACAAAAAGGCTAATCCTTCTGATGGAGAATGAATTAGGTAATATGTTTTGTTTGCCCCGAAAAAATAGTAAGTGACATTGGCTGAGTTGCTATTGCTGATGTTTGCACTAAATAGTTCTTGTAAATTATGGTCTATAAAACTAATACGCCCATTTTCTGACCTAGCAATTACCCATTGTCCATTTTTAGGGTCCGTAATCATTTGAAAAACACTTTCTTTTGATGTTTTGATCAGTTGTTGTTTTTGAAGTATTTTTCCGTTTAAATTAAATAGATAGAAAATACCATTGTCGGTGATGATACGAAATAATGTTTGGTCAAAAGTATTGCCTTTTTCTACTGCAATAGCACTTGTACAACGATTGTTTAGTTTAATTGGAAATCCAGGATAGGGTTCTCCTTTTCTGTTAAATACATGGAAATTGCCGTTTTCTTCTAGTAAATACAAACAATCTTTACCTCCAATATTGACATGTTGAAGTGGTTTTTTAAATCTAGCGGCAAAATTTAATGGTTTCCATGTAGGAGGGCAGCTACCTGTTTTGTCGAATAAAAATAAATTGCCACTCATGTCTGCAGCAAAAATCCTGTAATTTCTATTGTGTTCATAATCAAAAATATTCAAATTTTTGATTGCACCATTATTGGGTAATGTTTTAGGGTATGCTTTGAATGCTTGTCCTTTGATGTCAATTAAATGAATTTTATTGCTAGTAGCAAATGCAAAATGGTTAATATCTAAAGCATAAATTTCGCTCACTATGGCTGCACCAAGTGGTGTGCTAAATAGTTTTTCGTGGTTTTTATTGAAACAATGCAGGTTGAATTGGGCATCCTGGGTAAAGTAATCACTATTGTTTTCGTTGATGTTAATTGCAGTCCATACTTTTTGGTTTAAAATTCCGCCTATGGCAATGTCTTTTACAGTAGAAACAGTTGTTGCATTATTTGCTAAGGCCGCTGACGAATCTGTTTGGTTAATATGAACTTGTTGTGTTTGGTATTTGGCGGTAAGGTGCGTGGTAAACTTATCGCCGATGTTGGCATATTTAACGCTAATAAATTCAAAAGCTTTAAATTGTTTTTCTATGTCTATTGTTTCATTTTTTCTTAGCGTGTTTAGTTTTGAAGCAATGCTTGGGTATGATTTTCCTGGGTTTAAAAATAAAGTTAAATTACTTACCCCCGATTTGTCTTCGATGGCATTTGCATATAAGGAGTTTTTAGCCCAAACATTTTCAGCGATATAGTCATTGTAGGCATCTTTGATATTGTCTGGATGATTGGAGAATATTATAAAATCCTGAATAGAAGCATAATAACATTCTTTAAAGCCTTCGAAATGATTTCCCAATAACTGTTGAGGAAATTCGTTGATATTTAGTTTCTTAATATCTAAACCTGGCATCGCTACAATGCTTGCATCGTTTCCTCTTACAGAGGTATTTAAACGATGTAGCTCTTCCTTGGCTCTGGTAATGTCTTTGGTTTGTATGTATAACATTTTATCTTGAACACCCAATCGGTCAGTTTCTAAGCCTGTTAAGGCTATTTGGTGTCCAAACCAATTGTAGAAATTACTGATGTCTACATGATAGGCATTGTTGGTGTTTTGCCAAGCAATGGGTAGGTTGTTAGAAAGCCAGTATTCATTTAAGGATGTTCTAAGGTTTTTGCCATTTTCAAATCCCCAAAAATAAAGGTTTGTGGTTTTGTTGCTAATTAATGCTTTTACGGTTGGTTTTTGTGGGGATTGCCACTTGAAAATATTTAAAAAATTGATGGTTTTGGTGGTATTGACCACTGAATAGCCTTTTATATCAATTTCATTTGCGCCAAATTGATAGGTCAATACAGAGGTTTTTGCTAAAGATGTAATGAAGTTCAAGGCGCTTGCTTCTTTGTCCTCCAAAAGGTAGGCGGTAAATTTAGGGAATAGCGGATAGTTGAAATAAATATTACCTTCCGTGCTTAATTTTTCTTTGACCAGTAATTCTTTTTCAATATTAATTAAAGAGGCTTTTTCTCCTTCTTTAATCGTTCTGATGGCGTCTTCTACTAAATAACCGGTAAAGCTTCCGACTAAAAAATTTTTGTAAACCAAGTAAGAAAAAGTGATTTTGGTAAATTTGTCAGTGAATTCATTGATTTCAAAGTTTTCGTACGTTCTTGTATCAAATCGTAAATTATTGTTTGCCTTAAATTTTTCTATCACATTTGTCATAATTTCTCTGTCAGCAGAGGAAGAAAGTGGGGCAACAAATAATAAATCGCAGCTTTTTTTACTGCTTACATGCATTGAAATCAGTAGTTTTTTTTCTGAAAACAAATTGGCGAAATCGCCACTGGTATGCATAATTTTTTGAAGATAAGTGGTGCGGTCTTGTAAGCTTTTGCCAAATGCGGTATTAGAAATTAATGGCCAAAAAGATTTGTCACGAACAGTTTCAAAATCTTGAAATGGTTTTCCTGTTTCAATAACCAATAAAGCATTGTTTGGGATTAATGCCCATGCACTCACTGTTCTGCCATCAAACCACCATTTGAAAGTAAAAAAACTTCCAGCGGAGACTAAAAATACAATGATGATAATGCCTATTTTACGTTTCAATTTGATTTTTTATTAGCGAAAAACAAAGTTAAACTAAATCAACTAATTCATGCTTTGGATTCAATAAAAAATTGAAAAAATATGTTTTTATAGAAATTGTTCTAGTAAATAGGGTCTGAAAAACTCAATTCACATCATTTGTAAATCATATTTAGCAAATACACTTAAAATTATGATGCTAAAATGGGCACTCCATTTAATTGAAATGATTGGCTAATTCGCTTTGCGTTAGCGGGAGAGGCTTTGTTTGAGCTCATTTTTCTTGTGGGTTGAGGTAATTTTTTAATACGCTATGATTTGACCACAAGAAAAATAGCGAGTGCCGATCACGCGACCGAAGGGAACGCC
>JBIKPL010000338.1:0-3685 GCA_044357485.1 Cytophagales bacterium | reverse complement strand
CAATAGTAATGCCATGTAAGGTATTGAAATAATCACTTCGTGCTTTGCCATTCACACGCCTTAAAGCTATATGCGATACGGTTTCGCTCATGCCGTAAGTATGATAAACAGGTGCTGTGATGTTTTGTAATGCGGTTTCTAAGCTCAAGCTTATCGGAGCGCCACCAATGATAATGGCTTTTGCGGCATTGAGCATCGTCATTTTTTCAGGGCTTTGTATTAAAATGGTTTCCATTTGCATAGGGACAAATGACAAAAAATCAAAACACATATTTTCAATATTCTGCAAAGGATTTGAAGTAGGTTCGGTAAAATGCATTTTCATTTTCCCTTCCATTCCCCTGACCAACATCATTTTACCAGCAATGTAATCGCAATTCAAATTGATGAGCATGCTGTCGCCTTCCTTCAATTGCAATGCCTTTAACGTGAGCAAAGCACTGCATTGCATTTGTTTTCTGGAAATGTGAATTGACTTTGGCGCACCGGTACTACCAGAAGTCATGATAGTGAAATCTTGTTTTTCAGATGACCATTCGTTTAACCAATGGATAGCTTGTTGTTCCGCAGGATTTTGGGCGATATGGTTTGGCGTGATGATCATATATAAAGTTACAAAATTTGACAAATCCCTAGATCAAAAACAAACATTTCGGCTCTAGATGATTTTCTATGGGTAGAGAAGCTATAAGTATTTCAAAAGTATTTATACTAGAATTTGTAAGATATTTTATTTTTTTAGATACTATGATTTTAATTTATTCAATAGTATTGTAATACCGTATTTTATTAATTATTAGGGCGATTCCCTTCGGGACCGTGATCGGCACCCGTCCCGATTTTTTCGGGAAGCCCAAACAAAGCCTCTCCCGCTAACGCAAAACGAATTAGCCAATCATTTCAATTCAATGGAGTGGCCATTTTAACATCATAATTTTAAGTCTATTTGCTAAAAATGATTTACAAATGATGTGAATTGAGTTTTTCAGCAAACCCTATTTAGGAATTTCAGATTGATGAGGATCTACATTCGGGTCTGACAACGAACGCACTAAATCGGCCTCAATTTCATGTGTAATTACATGTTCCACGGCTTCTGCATTGAAATGCACATGGTCGGCAGGAAGTTGCAAATGTTCGGATAAATAAGCTTCCCATAAGCGATGTACCCGTACCATTCTTTGCCCTTTGGTTTTCCCGGCTTTGGTTAAGCGATAGCACTCCCCTTCCTTTTCCATAAATCCATGACCAATTAAGCCATTTAAAATACTTAGCAAATGCAAAGGCGCATCTTTCATTGCCATAATTTCTGTAATGGATCTATTTTTATAAAAATCATTTTCGGATTCCCCTAATCGAAACAACAATTTCAGGATATTTTCTTCTTGAATTTTAGTCCTGTTTCTAATTTGTTTTAAATATCTAGCTAAAATACCTTTTTTAGGAGCAATTAGAAAAGAGCAAAAAGCCAGTATTGACATAAACAACACTATCCACGGACCAGTAGGCATAGCAGGTGCGACGTAAGAGGCATAAGTACCCAATAACGAAGACAAGGAGGCAATGATACAGGCCACAAAAATCATCACGCCAAGTTTGTCGGTCCAACTTCTTGCCGCTGCCGCAGGAGTAATTAAAATTGCAGCCATCAACACCACGCCTACCGCTTGGATACCAATAATCACTGCCAACACAGTTAAAGAAGACAACAGCATTTCAATTAATTTCACCGGATAGCCAATGGTTTTGGCATATTTTACATCAAACGACACCAATTTAAATTCTTTATAAAACATTACGACCACCACCAACAACAACAAAGCCACCACAGCAAAAGTAATTAAATCGGTACCCACCAAAGAAGCCGCCTTTCCAAATAAAAACTTATCTAAACCCGATTGAGAAGCCGACCCTTGGTGTTGAATATAAGAAAGCAACATCACCCCAGCCCCAAAAAAAACAGACAAGACCAAAGCAACGGCGGTATCGGCTTTGAGTTTAGAATTATTGGCGATATAGTCAATCAAATAAATCGATAACCAACCCGTGACAAAAGCGCCTATCAACAACACCCATGGATCTTTGCTATCGGCAATGATAAACGACAAACAAATGCCCGGCAATACAGCATGCGCAACGGCATCACCTACCAAAGAACGTTTTCTGAGCAATGCAAAACACCCCACCACCGAAGAAGTTGAGGACAATAACATCACTCCTAACACAACATACCTTACATTGGCATCTTGTAACGTTAAAAACTGAAACAATTCATTCATTACCAATTCATTAAATCACTCACCAAACACCAAAACTCATGTAATTTATCCAAGCAAACGACCGCTATTAAAGTTCACCCGTATGTTGCACTGGAAAAGCCTCATCCTTAATCACCTCCTGCATCTTGGTAAGAATATTCAATTTCCCACCATACGTTTTTTGCAGTAATTCATTGGTTAATACTTGTTCCGTTGGACCAGAAGCCACCAAACGCATATTGATTAACACAATCCAATCGAAATAATCAGCTGCGGATTGTAAATCGTGGTGCACCACCACAACCGTTTTTCCTGCGGCCCTCATTTCTCTTAAAAGTTCAATGATGGCTGTTTCAGTGGCGATATCGACACCCGCAAAAGGTTCATCCATAAAATACAAATCTGCTTCTTGCGCCAAAGCCCTCGCCAAAAAAACACGTTGTTGTTGTCCACCCGATAATTGAGCGATTTGACGATCTTTAAGTGGCACCAATCCCACCTTCCGTAAACAATCCATTACGACCTCCGCATCTGCCTTACGAGGTCTTTTAAACAAGCCCAATTTACCGTAACGGCCCATCATGACAATATCATAGACACTCGCAGGAAAATCCCAATCCACAGATTCACGTTGAGGAACATAGGCTATTTTTTGTCGTACTTTAATCAAAGATTCCCCAAACAATTTCACATAACCACCACTTGTAGGAACAATATCCATCATGGCTTTAATAAGTGTTGATTTACCAGCGCCATTTGGACCAATAATGCCTACCAAAGAACCTTTGGGCAAGGTTAAATCAATATTCCATAACACCGGTTTATTGTCGTAACTTACGGTTAAATTATGCACATCAACAATCTGATTTTCTGCTTGTAATATCATGGCTAGTACAGAGTAATATTTATAAAAACAGGCTAATGGATGTGTAGTAAATGAAATTTATTTCCCAAAATGCTACACCTTATTTTAATCCCTTCACAATTTTTGAAACGTTCGATTTCACCATTCCCACATACGTACCTTCAGGCGTTCCCTCTGCGCCCATGGCATCAGAATACAACGTACCTCCAATCTTAATTTGATGACCTTTGGCCGCACAACCTTCTACGACAGCATCGATGGCCCTGGTTGGCACCGATGATTCTACAAAAACAGCTTTCACACGATTTTCAACAATATAGTTCACCAAGTCGGTAATGTCTTTTAAGCCAAATTCGGTGATGGTTGAAATGCCTTGTAAACCCCTCACTTTGATATGGTAGGCCTCGCCAAAATAACCGAAAGCATCGTGTGCTGTTATCATAATCTTTTGATTTTCAGGCAAACTTTCTATTTCTTGTAGCACCCAACGGTTAAGCTCAATTAATGTATTGCTGTATTTGTTTGCATTTAAAGTATATTCATCGGCATTCAAGGTATCTTT
>JBIKPL010000076.1:0-9930 GCA_044357485.1 Cytophagales bacterium | reverse complement strand
AAATTAATTTTAATCTTAAAATCATGGTTCAGACAAAATATAAAACTGCCTTGATAAGTGAAGTGGTGTTGGGAAAGGTTGATGTGAGAGAGGAAACATTGTCTGAATCAGGAATTAAAGGATTAACAGGATTTTGAAAATCAAGAAAATCATTTTAATCTTAAAAATTGTGGTTCAGACTATTAGATAAAAGCATACAATGGAGAACAACAATATAGAAAAGCTAGATTTAGCCAATGACATAAAATCATTGATTGAGCAAAGTAAACAGCAAGTAGTGTTGGCGGTTAATGCCACTATGTCGATGCTGTATTGGCAAATTGGCAAACGAATTAATGATGAAATAAATAAAGATAGGTCAGAAACTTATGGCAAACAGATTGTCGCTACACTGTGGCGACAATTAGAAAATGACTACGGAACTGCATTTTCTGAGAAAAATCTGCGTAGAATGATGCAGTTTTCAGAGGTTTTTCCAGATGAAAAGATTGTCGTATCACTGATACGACAATTGAGCTGGACACATATTTTGGCAATTATTCCTATTGAAGATGCTCTCAAACGAGAATTTTATATACAACAGTGTAAGCTAGAAAAATGGAGTGTTCGCACCTTTAGAGAACGCATACAATCCATGCTTTATGAGCGAACTGCCATCAGCAAAAAGCCAGAATTGACCATACAAAACGATTTAGAATTACTGAAAAATGAACAAAAGCTAAGTCCGGATTTAGCTTTTAGAGACCCGTATTTTCTTGATTTTCTAGGCTTATCCGATACCTATTCAGAACAAGACTTAGAAAGCTCCATCTTGGTCGAACTGCAACGTTTTATAACCGAAATGGGCAGTGACTTTGCTTTTATGTCTCGCCAAAAACGCATTAGTATAGATAATCGTGATTACTATTTAGATTTACTATTTTATCATAGACGATTGAAAAGTTTGGTTGCTATAGAGTTAAAAATTGGCGAATTTGAAGCCGCACACAAAGGGCAAATGGAGTTATATTTACGCTATTTGGAAAAACACGAAATGGTAGAAGGCGAAAATACACCGATAGGTTTGATACTTTGCACAGGAAAAAACCAAGAGCATGTAGAGTTGCTACAACTCGACAAAAGCAATATCAAAGTAGCTGAATATCTTACCTTGTTGCCTTCGCAAGAAGTATTGCAAGAGAAACTACATAAGGCGATTGCAATAGCAAAACAAAAAATGTTAAAAGATTAAGATTGTATGAATCAGGAATTACTACATTAATAGGATTTTAAAAAATCAAGATTCAGACAAAATGATTATGCTCACGACATTTGTGTTGTGAGCATAATACAATTTATTAATAATTAGTTGATTACTTTATAGTTATTTTGAAAAAATTAGATAAAATATGGCAACAGGCATACACACAGAACTAACTTTTGAAACAAATATTGAAAATGAACTATTAGCCAATGGTGGCTATACAAAGGGTTTTTCAAAAGATTTTGATGCTCATTTGGCTATATTCCCAACTTATATCACCGATTTTTTAAAAGCTTCTCAACCCAAAGAATGGGAGAAAATAACTACTATTCACAGAACAGATGTAGAAGACAAAGTTATCAAACGCCTTGTAAAAGAATTAGATAGCCGTGGAGCATTAGATGTATTAAGGTATGGCTTTACTGATTTTGGTGTTAAGTTCAAAATGGCATATTTCAAACCAGAAAGTGCTTTAAATCCCGAAGCATTTACATTATACAATAAGAATGAATTAAAAGTAGTTAGGCAACTATATTATGAAAGAGTAGGTAAAAATTCAATAGATATTGTATTGGTAATAAATGGTTTGCCTATTTCAACCATAGAGTTAAAAAATCAGTTTTCAGGTCAAAATATTGACAATGCCAAGAAACAATATATCTATGACCGTGAAGCAACTGAACCTATTTTTCAGTTCAAAAAACGCACATTAGTCCATTTTGCGGTTGATACGGACGAGTGCTACATGACCACGAAACTGGAAGGTAAGAAAACATTTTACTTGCCATTTAATTTAGGAAACGAAAATGGAGCAGGTAATCCAAAAAATCCAACAGGCTATCGCACAAGCTACCTATGGGAATATGTATGGACAAAAGATAGTTTGATGGATATTGTAGGCAAATTCCTACACTTATCAGTTGAAGAATTTGAATTACAAGGAGTTAAAAAAACAAAAGAAACCATGATTTTTCCACGATTCCATCAAATGGAAGTAGTCAGAAAAATTACAGCCGATGCCAAAACCAAAGGAGCAGGACAAAATTATTTAATTCAACATTCCGCAGGTTCAGGTAAATCTAACTCAATAGCGTGGTTAAGTTATCGTTTATCAAGTCTTCATAACGATAAAAATGAAAGAGTATTCAATTCTGTAATTGTAATTACAGACAGAAAAGTACTTGATAATCAATTACAAAACACCATTTATCAATTTGAGCATAAAGAAGGCGTCGTAAAAAAGATTGATAAAAATTCACAGCAATTGGCTGATGCCATTACTGATGGTTCAAATATTATCATCACCACTTTACAAAAGTTTCCTTTTGTTTTGGATAAAATTGGAGAGAAGAAAAACAGAAATTACGCTGTAATCATTGATGAGGCACATTCATCACAAGGAGGTGAAGCAACCAAGAAAATGAAGGAAGCATTGTCTTTTCAAACATTAGAAGAAGCTGAAAGTGAAGAATTAAATATTGATTTAGAAGATGGAGAAGACGAAATTCGTAAATCAATGTTGGCAAGAGGTAAACAAAGTAATTTATCATTTTTTGGATTTACAGCTACTCCCAAAGCAAAAACAGTAGAAGTATTCGGCACAATATCAGAAGACGATGGAAAGCCTCGCCCATTTCATTTATACTCAATGAAACAAGCAATTGAAGAAGGGTTTATACATGATGTGTTGAAGAATTATACTACCTACAAAACCTATTTCAAATTAAGCAAACAAATTGAAGACGACCCTGAAATAAACAAAAAACAAGCATCACGAGCTATTGGGCGTTTTCTATCCTTACATCCGCACAACTTGTCACAAAAAGCCGAAGTTATCATAGAGCATTTTAGACAAGTTGTAGCTAAAAAAATTGGTGGGAAAGCCAAAGCAATGGTGGTATCATCATCTCGCTTACATGCTGTTAGATACAAAGAAGAATTTGATAATTACATACAAGAAAAAGGATATACCGATATTAAAACATTGGTAGCATTTTCAGGTAAAGTAATTTATGAAAATCACCCCGAAGGAATTACAGAGGTAGAGTTTAATAAAATCAAAGAAGCAGAATTACCACAATATTTTGGCACTGACGAATATCAAATTTTGATTGTAGCAAGTAAATACCAAACAGGTTTTGACCAACCACTTTTACATACCATGTATGTTGATAAGAAATTAAGTGGTGTTTTGGCTGTTCAAACCTTATCAAGACTTAACAGAACAACCAAAGGAAAAGAAGATACTTTTGTGTTGGATTTTGCCAATGAAATAGAAGACATACGCTCATCATTTCAACCTTACTATGAACTAACAACCATAGAGGAAAACACAGATCCAAACCACCTGTATGACCTTAAAACAGTAATAGAAGGAAGTAATATTATTTGGCAATCAGAAATGGATGGGTTTTGTAATGCTTATTTTAAATCAAGTAAATTATTAACACCATCCGAACAAGCGAAATTAAATGCCTTTATTGACCCAGCAGTAGATAGGTTTAAGCAATTGCCCGATGAAGGTAATTTAAGTAACGCTCTTGGCAAAGAAGATTTCAAACATGCACTTATAACATTCACTCGTCTTTATTCCTTCTTGTCGCAGATAATGCCATTTTCAGATATAGATTTAGAGAAACTATTTACCTATTCTCGTTTCTTATTGAAAAAACTACCAAGAAAAGATGTTGCTGATAGATACCAATTAGGCGATGAAGTTGCCTTGGAATATTACCGATTACAAAAAGTGGCTGAAAATAACATCGTTTTAGACCCACAAGGCGAATATGGCTTAGATGGCATTACCGAGGCAGGTATTAGAAGTCTGAAAGAAGAAAAAGCAATGCTATCTGAAATTGTGGATTTGTTAAACAAGAAATTTCAAACAGAGTTCAATGAAGCAGATAAGCTATTCTTCGACCAAATGGAAATGGATTGTGTGTTGAATGATGAATTAAAAGCATCAGCATCAAGCAATTCCATTGAAAATTTCAAATATGTATTTGAAGATATATTCATGAATATCTTAATTGACCGCATGGGGCAAAACCAAGATATTTTCACCAAAATGATGGACAATAAAGATTTTGGTTCATTGGTTAAGGATATGTTAATGAAAAAGACTTATAATAAGTTGAGAGGGGTAGTTTAAGGGAATTAATAAGCACTTAAACTCATTACATTTTATAATGAATATTCATACATTTATAACATTTGAATTAGATGTATAATACAAAACTGATTTAAAATAATAACATGTAAAATAGAAATAGTGGGGAAGGTGTGGGTAAACAAAAAAGGTAAGAAAGTGAATTACACCAACTTACCTTTTAATTTGTGAACCTGAAGAGAGTCGAACTCCTAACCTTCTCATCCGTAGTGAGATGCTCTATCCAATTGAGCTACAGGTCCATCGTCCCTTAACGGGATTACAAACCTACTATTTTTTTAATGGAATACCAATTTTGACCTCAAAATTATCAACTTTTGTTGTAAAAAATTTCCAACATTTTAAAAAACAATTACTTACAGCCTACAATTCTCCAAACAAACGCAAAACCACCAAAATATTCAACGTAAATCCGAGGATAAACCCCGATAGTACTTGCCACACAGAATGTGCTTGCAAATACAACCTCGCAGTCATCACAATGCCAATCACAATTAAAAGCAAGAGCATTATCGCAAATGTCAATTCATTGTCGACATGCATATTCAACAAAAACAACAAAGAAAATAAACCTCCTAAAGAGGTACTATGGGCACTAATTTTCCAGAAAAAAGTAATAAAGGTTACCGCTACTGTTACACAAGCAATGCTCACCATCACTGTTGAAAACAATGGATTAATATGCAATCGGGTGACTAACAAAAAAGCCAAGGCCATATAAATACCACTGGTAAGCATCATAGGTACAAATCGGTCTTTTCGTTCATGCATCAACACCGAGGGTATTAAACCTAATCTTTTCAAGAGCAAAACGGTCAATACCGGAATTACAAGCGTAATTAAGCCTATAAACACCAATATATTCATTTTAACCTTAAAGCTAAAACCAGCAAAAAGTGTAGGAAAACCAAACAAAATCAAGGCAAAAGCCATCATTGGCACAAACAAAGGCTGCATCACAAAAGACACCAAATGAGCGATCACTTTCAATGCGTTTGGTCGATCTGCGGGGATAGCAGTGTGATTGATTTCTACTGATGTCATGGTATAATTTTAATCCTGTATTTGAATACGTGAATTGCTAAGATAAACTTTAAAATATCACGCGACACTACACCTCTTTTCTTAACCTGGCCACAGGAATCTGCAATTGTTCTCTGTATTTAGCAACCGTTCTTCGGGCAATATTATAGCCTTTTTCTCGCAAAATAAGGTCTAATTTATCGTCAGGAAGCGGTTTAGCTTTGTCTTCTTTGTCAATGATATCTTTAATCAATTGTTTCACTTCTCTGCTGCTTACATCTTCGCCAGAATCAGTGGCAATACCCTCTGAGAAGAAATATTTGAGCGGATACATGCCAAACTCTGTCAATATACTTTTACTACTTGCCACACGCGAAACCGTAGAAATATCCATTTCAATTTGAACGGCAATGTCTTTCAAAATCATTGGACGAAGTTTGGTTTCGTCACCATCTAAAAAGAATTCATATTGGTATTGCACGATGCAATTCATGGTGCGGAGCAAAGTTTGTTGGCGTTGTTTGATGGCATCAATAAACCATTTGGCAGAATCGAGTTTAGACTTCACAAAGGTTACCGCCTCACGCATTTTTTTATCTTTCTTATCACTCTTATCATAAGTCTCAAACATTTCCATGTAAGTACGACTAATTCTCAAATCAGGGGCATTTTTGGAATTCAAAGACAATTCTAGTTTACCATTGTTATTGATCAAAATATAATCAGGAATAATATGTTGCGATTTAAAATCACCCAATTCACTTCCTCCAGGTTTGGGATTAAGATGCGTAATGATGTCGATACAAAGCTTCAATTCGTCCTCATTAATATCTAAACGCTTTTGAATTTTATCGTAATGTTTTTTGGTGAATTCCTCAAAATGATGCTCAATAATTTCTAGCGCATGTTCTACTTCTTTTTGATGCAGTGGATCGTGTTTATTTTTCAGTTGCAACAGCAAACATTCTTGCAAGGTTCTAGCCCCAATTCCGGCAGGCTCAAACATTTGCACTTTAAAAAGTACCGATTCAATTTCGTCTTCATCGGTTTCTAAACCAATTGAAAATGCCAAGTCATTGACAATGGCTTCTAAATCTCTACGGATATACCCATCGTTATCGATACTGCCGATAAGCTGGGTTGCAATTATTGTTTCACGCTCTTCAAAGCGACAAAAACCCAATTGGGTCATAAGGCTATCGAGCAAAGTGGCATCGGTGGTGAAAGGAATATCTCTTTCTTCTTCATCCGGGTTGGGCCCATCGCCTTGCATTTTATAGCCTACATAATCGTCTTGCAAATAATCGCTGAGGGGGATATCATCGTAATCATCGCCTTCTTTTTCCTGACTTGATTCTTCTTGTTCATAGTCATCAACAGGTTCTTCATCGGAATTGTCCGACAATTCTGCATCTTCTAAGGCTGGATTAATCTCAAATTCTTCTTCAATTCTAGCATTAAGTTCTGCCGTAGGAATCTGCAAAAGCTTGATAAACTGAATTTGTTGAGGAGAAAGTTTTTGTTGGAAAGACTGTGATAGACCTAATTTTTGCATAATAGAATACCTAAACAAGTGATGCAATCAATGAAATGTATATTTCATTGTAAATTTAATGAATTTCGGTTTTTACAACAACCATTCCAAGATTTTTAGAATATTTGTTTATTGATTTTTCAACAGCGTAATCACCAATATATTATTTTAACAAGGCCGCTTGCCCAAACAAAGACAAGGCTTTTTTAAACAATTCGTCTTGTTGGTGAAAGATGGGATAAAAGGCTTTATCGCCCCAAGCCCCTCTCCCAATATAAGCTTTTAAGTCAATGTTGATAAGCTCCGCAGAACGCTTCAACTCTTCGGGGGTATAGTTGATTTTTTCCCTGGCTGCCAAGGTCAATACTTCTTGAAACAATGATTTGGGTACTTCATAATGTTGAATAAAATGTTGCATGCCAATTTTCGCAACCATCGCTTTATGATCCGTAATATAATTCAACGCCACAGCCCTGATAATGCTTTTGCTATACAATTCGCCTAAAAAAACCGAATGCATGGTGGTATCTCTAGGAATAAATACGTCAGGCATAATGCCTCCACCACCATACACCGTACGCCCTTTGCTGGTTTTAAATTTTAGGCTATCGTTTAATTTAATGCTGTCGGCATGGTAAAACTCCCCATTTTTATACCTATTGGCAATGTCGGCATCGTAATCGTCAGAAAATGGTTTTTGAATACACCTGCCACTTGGGGTATAGTATTTAGAAATCGTTAAGCGCAATTCAGAACCATCTGCTAAATCAATGGGGCGTTGCACCAAACCTTTCCCAAAAGTTCTTCTACCGACAATCAAAGCACGGTCGTTGTCTTGAAGCGCCCCAGAAACAATTTCAGAAGCAGAAGCACTCCCTTCATTCACCAACACAATAATGGCCCCGGTTTCAAAATCGCCACCTGCTTCTGCAAAAGACTTCGCATCGTATTTAGCACCTTTTCCATCGGTATACACGATCAGTTTTTTGGCGCCCAAAAATTCATCCGCAATCTGGGTCGCTTTGTCTAAATACCCACCAGGATTGTCGCGTAAATCGAGCATCAAACGCTTCATGCCAGCAGCTTTCAAGGCCGTTAAGGCTTCTTTAAACTCGTCATAAGTTTTTTCTCCAAATTTCGAAATTTTAATATAACCCGTTTGGGCATCCACCATGTAATGAATATCAACAGAATGGGTCGTAATTTGATCGCGGGTAATGGTAAATTCCAACATTTTTTTAAGGCCTTTTCGAGCAATGGTCACCTTTACTTTCGTGCCTTTTTCACCTCTTAGTTTCTTAAACACTTGTTCGGTAGTAATGCCCGTTCCGGCCACCAAAAGGCCATCGACTTTAATGATTTTATCGCCAGACCTGATGCCCAAACTTTCGGATGGACCACCACTGATGGCCGCTACCACATTAATGGTATCTTTAATAATTTGAAACTCTACGCCTATGCCTTGAAATCCGCCTTCTAGTTGGGCGTTGGCAATGGCAACCTCTTCTTTGGGAATATACACCGAATGAGGATCTAGCTTAGCCAACATGCCATTGATGCCTTCATTGATCAAGGCTTTGGTATTGACGGTATCGACATAATCTTCTTGAATATAGCCCAATACTTCTTTAAAACGCGACAAGTCATCACTCCTCAAACTACTCCCCCAAAAATAGGCGCCAATATAAATCCCAAGGGCTAAAAAAGTACAGATAACCAACGGTAATATAACAGTAAAGGTGTTGTTTTTTTTCATAGGTAGAGATATAACGAAGACCAAGTAATTTAAAAAAAAATAATTGGTTTAGATGAATGCTGTAATATACAAATGTTTCTACTTGTAAAAATGAAGGATAAACTTGGAATTTAAAAGACAATCAAAAATTAACATCATAAATTACCTAAATAATCAAGGAGAACCATATCTTTAGGGCGAATTTCAAATCCTTGTTTTGTGACTACCAGAAAGAAAATTTTATTCATCATCAATCCGAAGGCAGGTACGAAAAGTAAAACGCACCTCCCACAGTTAATTCAGCAACACATTGATTCAGCACAATTTGAAATTCAAATCACCTATACCAAAGCGCCTGCACATGCCACCACTTTAGCCAAAGAAGCGGTTGAAAATGGTGTTGACATCGTTATTGCCACCGGTGGCGACGGTACGGTAAATGAAGTAATGCAAGGTTTGTTGCACAGCGACACTGCTTTGGGAATTTTACCTTTTGGTTCAGGAAATGGCTTGGCCAGGTTTTTAGGCATTCCGATGAACCATGTTCAAGCATTACAGTTTATCAACAAAGCCAAAAGTATAACCATAGATACTTGTACGCTCAATGAACATGCTTTTGTAAACGTAGCAGGCACTGGTTTTGATGCCCATATTGGCAATGTATTTTCACAAAGCAAGGGACGAGGATTTTCAACTTATATTAAACTCTCCGTCAAAGAATTTTACAAATACAAACCACAAGAATACCAATTAACAATCAATGGTGAAACATTGGTTCGAAAGGCATTTATGATCAGCTTTGCGAACACCTCTCAGTTTGGAAACAATGCCCACATCGCCCCAGAAGCCGACATTCAAGACGGATTGGTTGATGTCTGCATCATGAAACCCCTCTCAATGCTTGATTTACCTAAAGTGGTTTATGCTATTTTCAACAAAACCATTCACCAATCAAACTATGTTGAAATCATCAAATGCGAAAACGCGACTATTGAACGTGTCGCTTCTGATGCCATTCACATTGACGGAGAACCACATATTGCCGCTAAAAACCTGGAAATAAAAGTGGTACCGGGATCGTTGAAGGTGTTGAGAAGGTAGTAGGTAGTAGGTACAAAGTACAAAGTACAAAGTACAAAGTACAAAGTACAAAGTACAAAGTACAAAGTACAAAGTACAAAGTACAAAGTACAAAGTACAAAGTACAAAGTACAAAGTACAAAGTA
>JBIKPL010000075.1:0-9938 GCA_044357485.1 Cytophagales bacterium | reverse complement strand
ATTTTACTGAATTGGTACTGTAATCTTGAAAAAGAATAACGTCACTTCCAAAATTTCCAGCACCATCATTTTTTCTTACTCTTAAGCCATAGCTGTTATATCTTGAATACACTAAATAATCAAGGTCGCCATCTTTATCCCAATCGGCTAACATTACATTAAAAACATATCCGCCAATGTCTGCTTTATAGGTAAAAGTACCCGCGTTGGCATTGTTAAGGTATGTTTTTACTGGTTCAGAACCAATGACCACATCTATGTCCGAATCATTGTCGATATCTCCTAAAGCCAATGAGTTGGCACCTGCTGGTAATTCTATAGGGGTTGTAAAAGTAGGCGCATTGATGGTACCCGTATTGAGCCAAATTTGAGAGTGGTCAGAGGAGGAACCACTACCATTCGACCAAGCAATATCCAATACATTATCATTGTTGATATCCATAATGTAAATAGCAGATGGATTCCCACCACCATTGTTTAGGTTTACATTGCTGTCTGTAAAATGACCAGTACCATCATTTAAGAAAATTTTAACGGCACCATTTACCCCACAAACAAAATCTACATCACCATCATTGTCTATATCTGCAGCGGCATGACCTGAAGTATTGGTATAAAACAAATATTGTAAAGTATCGATAAATCCTCCACTGCCATTGTTAAAATATATTATTGGTAAGCCATTGTCGTCATTTCCAATAATGTCTTTAAAACCATCTCCATTAAAATCAGCAGACACACCTCCACCGAAACGGTTTTGTATTACCCCTGTTTTTAACACCAAGGTATTGGCATAAGTAATGGCATTGGCAACAAAATTGGAAGTGTTCCCGGCCAAATTGAAATTCATTAATTTACCATATTTTTTACCATTGTAGGTAATGCTTCTAATTTTGGTATTAACGGCATTATTACCATTAGCCAATCCTTCATTAAAATTTAAGGCAAAGACCAGCTTTTCATATACCACTTCCACATAAGGCTTCATTAACATGGGCATATCGCCAACCGTTTTTGCTTCAGACCAAATTCTAGCATCATCGATACTTCCTTCAAAGTAAACCCCTAAACTTCTTTCTGCTCCAATAACAATATTCCGGGTACAATTAAAAGATATAATAGCATCGTCATCGTCTTTAGTTACTGATTCTTCCACGCCATCCACAAATAATTTAAGATTTGTACCATCAAAAGTTGTAGCCACGTGATGCCAAGCACCAGTTAATACTGTTGTACCTGTATAGATCTTTCTTTCTGTCTGAAGTGCAGTATTCCCAATGATTTCTGTCCTTAACTTACCTTCTCCATTTATGCCCAATTGAAAAATATTACCTCCATCATTTGCCGTTTTTGAAGTAATAATTCCTGCCCAATCATGAGCATTGGTTATATTCACTTTTGCTTCTATAGTAAATATAGTGCCTAATGAAATTGTGCTATTTGAAATTACATAATCATCATTTCCATCAAAGTTTAGAGCTGCACCGTTGGCAGTTGATTGCGCATTTATGTACGATAATAATCCTAAAGAAATCAAGGATAAAATCAAGCATTTTTTAATCATCATAAGTTGAGTGGTTAATGGTTAACTCAACTTACGCAAAAATGTTTTTTGGGTTGTTAATCGCATATTAAAAAAATAAGTCATCGTCTTTTTGTAATCATTGTTGTTCGGTAAAAAACAGAGAAAGAGTAGCATTGTTTATAAACTACTTCAATACATATAATTATTTTCTACATCGCAAATATTCTTAATAAGAAGCTACCAATACAATAGGTAAATTTCAATATTTTTTAATGTTGGGCGTGCCCCTTTGGGTCGTGCTTTCGGTACTCGCTTTTTGCTTTGTTTTCAATTCGTTAGAAAAGCAATAACGATAAACAACAAAGCAAAAGAGCTCAAACAATACCTCAATCACTCACGCAAATTACACTAATTATGACACCTCGAGCATATATTTAAACTTAACATTTTTTTTATCGGACAATAGTGTTTTGTAATCAAAAATATTTCAAAATTAAAAAGGGCATACCTGAATCCAGTAATTGAATACTTGCCCATCGCATTTAAGTACCCACTCGTCACTACTGAAAAGTGTAGCAATTTGTAGCTAATCTTTCGTAAATGATTTAATTATTACAAATTCCACCTCAACATGAACCAATAAAGTGTATGGTGTAATTCGCTAATCAGAAGTAAATTGTATTTATTTCCATTTAAGCCTTAATCGCCCAGCGCAATTTGGCTGACCTTGCCCTAGGATTGGTATTGCTTTCTTCCGCGGTTGGTCGTATCGGATCGGGCGCAATGGCACTGTATATACCATCCCTAAAAAAGCTTTGAAATGACTTTTTTACGCGCCTATCTTCTCCTGAATGAAATGACAAAATGGCGACTTTACCTCCAGTAGCCAATGCCTCTGGAAGTTTTGCTAGGAATTTATCTAACACCCCAAACTCATCATTCACGGCAATGCGTAAAGCTTGAAAACAACGTTGACACGATTTCTTGATGGCTTCTTTCCGTTCTTCTTTAGGAATAAACTGCAAAGTCTCCGCTATGGATTCTTGTAAAGCCTTGGTAGTGATGATGGGAATACCACTTTGAATTTTATCTACAATATCTTGGGCAATATATTCGGCATAAGGTTCGTCTGCGTTTTCAATCAACAAAGCTTCTAAAGCTGGTGCAGTAATATTTTGCAGTAAAGTAGCCGCAGGTTTTCCACTGGTAGGGTTAAGTCTTAAATCCAATGGTCCATCTATTTTAAAGGAGAATCCCCTATCGGGATTATCAATTTGCATAGAAGAAACGCCTAAATCGGCCAACACAAAATTTAACGGACCCGATTCATAGATGACCAAATCTATGTTCGAAAAATTCATTTTCTTAATTTCAAGCACCTCAGGCCCAAAGCCTAATGCCGCCAAACGGTCTCTGGTTTTGGGCAATTCTATGGCATCTACATCTAAGGCATATAATTTCCCTCCGGGAGACAAACATTTAAGAATTTCCAAACTATGGCCTCCATAGCCGAGGGTGGCATCTACTCCTATTTGACCGGGAACAATCGCTAAAAAAGCCATAATTTCATTGACACATATCGAACGATGCATTCCTGCAGGTGTTCTACCTTGATCCATTACTTTAGCAATATCGTCTTGATATACTTCTGGTTGAAGTTCTTTGTACTTTTCTTTAAAAGTCTTAGGGTGAGAGCCTGTATATCGTGCTCTTCTGGTATGTGTTGTTTTTTTTTCTTCCATTGGTAGGTATGCCTATCGGCTTGTAAAAAAACCTTTTAATATTTTACCTCAAAAATATTATTTTGGCTATTGACACTGCTAAGTTAAAGCATTTAAACGAATGAATGGAATAAGCGTGCATTTATAATCGACTAATAATTCAAGGTTAAGCCAAGTCCAAAATCTATTGACAAAATTTCGGACACCATACCTCAAATAAAAAACAACACCTTGAAACGATCAATAAACCTCAAAGGTCATCGAGGTTTTAGACTTCGACGACCTTTAGCGAACGAAAAGTATTTGCAATATTTCTAAACTATTTTTAATTAAAATAACGTTAAAGAATTGTAATTTTGAACACATAAATAACAAAAGCCATGATACAACAAACCGTGTCGCTACCTGACAAAGACTACAATTTGTTTTTAGAAATAGTGAAGCATTTTAGCTGGGAAGTAGATAACCAACCTGTTAAAACAGAAAGCAACTATTTAACTCCTGCAATAATTGCTGAACTTGACAAAAGAATGAAGCATTTTAAACTAAATCCAACTACCGCTATGGATAATGATGAAGTCATTAAATTTTTAAAACAAGACGATGCATAAAAAATATAAAATCATCACACTTTTTGAAGCTATTCTTGATTTAAAGGAAGCAAAAAAATGGTACAAAGAACAATCTCCTTCGGCTTTAAAAAGCTTTATTAAAGCCTACGAAAATGCTACTAACTCACTAAAGACTCAACCTTACAGAACGCCACAAAGAAATACCTACAATATTTTTATCCTTGATAATTTCCCGTACCTAATTTTTTATACCGTAGACGAAATTACTAAAACAGTAATCATAACAGCAGTTTTCAACTCAAACCAAAATATCAGTAAATATCCAAGCTAAATTCCTCATTTGTCTGCCTTTGTTGCTGTTCTTCACCAACAAATCTAAGGCTAATCAAAAATATAGGCAACAAAAATCATCCTGGCATTTACATAAAACAGCTAGCAAACGTATGATAATAAAGAAGACTAACAAAAAAAAATTGAACAAGTCCAAAGAAAAATGTATAATAATATTTTCGTAAATTCGTCTAAAAGATAAATAAAACTATCATGAAAATAATTCTGGATATTAAAGATAATAAGGTAGATTTCATAATGGAATTATTGGGAAACCTTTCGTTTGTAAAGACAGAAACCATTAGCCAATCCAAAGCACAATTTTTAAATGAGCTCAACAAATCTGTAGAAGAAGTAAAACTTGCTAAACAAGGAAAAATAAAACTTAAATCAGCAGATCAATTACTCAATGAGCTATAAGATTGAAATCACCGCCTACTTTGAAAAGCAATTAAAACGACTTGCTAAGAAATTCCCTTCACTCAAAATGGAATTTAAAAACCTTATTGGCTCATTAAAAGAAAACCCGGAACAAGGCACAAGTATTGGCAATAATTGCTTTAAAATTCGGATTGCTATTGCCAGTAAAAATAAAGGAAAAAGTGGTGGCGCAAGAATAATTACTCATGTACAAATCATTAAAACAAAAGTTTATTTACTTTCTATTTATGACAAATCTGAACAATCAGACATCAGCGATAAAGACCTTATTTTTTGGTTAAACAATTTAAAATAAAAGCTATTTCCGTATCATTATTCAAAATCAAAATTCCATGAATATGGTTGGGCATTACCACAAATGCATCTAATTCCACATTTTTTGAATGATTTCGTATTTCATGCCAAAATACATCTGCTAATATGCCAACATTGGATAAATTCATTTTCCCATTGTTGATATCCCCGAAAAAATGTTTACGATTGCCTGTACATATGGTAATAAATCATCTAGCATAAACAAATCAAGTCTCTTACTAGGTATAGTTTCGGCTAGGACTATAATAGAAGAAAAAACATCTACAAGTTGGTAATAGTAGAGAAATACATCTGCCCAATATAATACTAATTTAATCTCTTACATAGAGTATTAAATTTAATTTCACTTTTATGGCTATCTACTTTTATTTTTGTTAAAAATTTTCCTTTAAAATTACTCATCTCAATGGTTTCGATATTATTATTTTTACTTACTCTTGGAGTTGTTTTTTGGTTTAGAGTTCTTGAATTGTCACATTCCAAATAAAAAACAAAAAATAAAGACTTTTCCAATTTTACTTTCATACCATAATTTATATCTACTAATTCTTTTAAATAATTAGTGAATGCTTCAGAATAAATTAGTTGTTTTTGACAATCAGGTTTAGGTGGAGATGATTTTAATTCACAATAAATTGGAGTTATTTTATCGTCTTTTGATAATAAAATAACAGCATCACAGCTTTTAATGAAACCTAAGCTACTTGTTATATCTAAAAAATTATTATTTATATTAGAAGTAGATTGATGTTTAAAACATAAAATTTCTCCTTCTATCTGAGTAATTTTAATCTCTTTTAATTTAGCACCTAGGTCAGTTTCTTTTATAATCAAATAAACTTCTCCTTTCTCATTTTGATTAGAATTTTGTAGAATTTTAGAATTTAAGATATTTTGAAATTTTACTAATATATTCCCCATCTTAATTTTCTAATAAGTCAATTAAATCGTTTGAAATTTTATTGATTTTAATTATTGAGTCATCAAAGCTGCTTTTCATCATACCAAATTTATCAATTTCAATATTTGTTAATGTACCACTTTCAGCTAAATATGCTTTTATATCTTTAGGATTAATGAATTCATCACTATCATATTTATATTTTTTTTGAAATTCTTCTTTATTTTCAAATCCACTATATAACATAATTAAATTATTTAACTCTTTTATTAAATAATCACTATGTGTAGTTATTAGTATATTCACACCACTATTAATTAATTTGGCAAAAAGTCTAGCCAATTTAATTTGATTTTCTGGATGTAAATTTAATTCAGGCTCATCTATTATTAGTAAATCATTGTTTTTAGCTATATTTTTAATATAGGAATTTAAGTCAGACAATGCTCTAACAGACGAAGATGCCATATAAAATGGAATATTTTTTTCTTTTTTTTCTATTTTGTCCTTTTTAATTTTAATAATTTGACTACCATCGACAAATTTATACTCTACATTTAATAAGTTATTCTCTATGTATTTTACAATGTTTTTATTATCAGACAAAAAACTATCTTTTTTATGGTAATTATCTTTATCTCTAGCAAAATCTATATTATCCTTTATGGCCCTAAAATAGCGTGAAGTTGCATCATCTATTATTTGAAACGGATTAATATGTTTATCCTTATCTTTTTCTAACTTTTGAATTGTTTCAAATAAAACATTTTTATTTATATCTAATTCTTTTTGAAAAAGATGGATTCCTGTTCTTTCAGCTGTAATAATAAAGGGACGTTTTAATAGTTTATCAAATAATATTGAAGCTAACACCTGATTTAAAAAACTTTCAACTATAAATTCAGGAATTTTATTGGTTTTTTCTGATAAATAATAAGTAAAAGTTACTATAGAACTATCAACCTCTTTAAATGCACTTAGTATTTCTTTTTTATCAGATGAAAGGTTTGTTTTAAATTCATTATCATACGAAACCTTTTCATTATAATTTATTATTTTAAACAGTGCATTATTAAACTCATCTTTGTTTGCATTAAACTCTTCATGAATATTCTCAGAATAATTAGATGATAATTTCACTAAAATTGATTCTAAATTGGAATGATATTGTAATAAATCTATAGAAATACTACCTTCTTTTAACAAAGTAGAAATTAATTCTTTGTTAATTTCGAAATCAATTAAATCCATCCATTTTTTTAAAAATCCATAAAGTGCATAAGCAATGTAAGTTTTACCTTGATTATTTGAACCACATATTACAGTTAACTTTCCTAATTCTAAATCGGCTTTTTTTATTTTACCTAAATTTTCAAATTGCAATTTCATATGAACAAATTTAGTTTAGTTAAAAAGGGCTCATCGCCCCTTTTCAAATCATTTATATCACTCTAATATTCATCTCCTCTACCTTTTTCTTACTTAATGGCGAAGGACTACCAAATTGTAAATCTTCACCTGAACCAGTTTTAGGGAAAGCCATCACTTCACGGATGGAGGTTTTCTTTTCTAAGATCATCATCAGTCGGTCAACTCCCCAAGCGATACCGCCGTGTGGTGGGGCACCATATTGGAAGGCCTCGTACATGTGTCCCACGCTTTTCTTCATTTCGGCCTTGTCGTAACCCATGTTGCGGTACGTGGCTTCTAAGATTTCAGCCTTGTGCGCACGCACCGAGCCACCTCCTATTTCATAGCCATTCAACACAAAATCGTATTGTTGCGCAATGATGTCCCCTACGTTTTCACCACTCATGTGCTTGTCAAGGTCTTTGACTTTTGGCATAGAGAATGGGTTGTGCGTAAAGGTCCAACGGCCTTCGTCTGTTTTTTCGAAGAATGGGAAATCCACAATCCAGGCAGGACAAAGTTCTTTGGGATTGATCAAATTCAACATTCTCCCTAATTCCTGACGCACCGCATCCAAGGCTTTGTTGGCCGTGGCGTAACTCGCTGCGGAGAAGAATACCACATCTCCCACCGTGGCGTTGGTTGCTTTTACAATGTTTTCTGCTACCTCTTCACCTAAGAATTTAATGATCGGCGATTGTAAACGTTCGGCTGAAGTCGCCTCATTGACAAAGATATACGCCAAACCACCCAAGCCATTTTCCTGAGCCAGGGCAGTCAATTTTTCAATCTGACCTTTGGACAAACGTTGTTTTTGTAAACCTGCATCCACTTTAATACATTTCACAATACCGCCGTCTTCAATTGGTTTTGCAAATACCTGGAAAGTGGTTTCTTTTACGATGTCCGTAATGTCCTGCATTTCCAAACCGAAACGCAAATCAGGACGATCGCAACCGTATTTGTTCATCGCTTCATAGTAATCCACGATTCTAAACGGTTTCAAAATCCATTTGTCCGCGTACAATTTATTTACTACTTCAACGAATAATTTCGAATTCAAGTCAATGATTTCCTGCATGCTGGCATACGCCATTTCCATATCCAACTGCGTGAATTCTGGCTGTCTGTCGCCACGGGAATCTTCATCCCTAAAACAACGCGCCACTTGGAAATAACGCTCAAATCCACCCACCATCAACATTTGTTTGAACTGTTGTGGCGCTTGTGGAAGCGTATAAAAGGAACCTGCAAACTTACGACTTGGTACAATAAATTCTCTTGCCCCTTCATCCGTACCTGCAGTCAAAACAGGCGTTTCAATTTCAATAAAATTTTCAGCATCCAATACATCACGCAATAACTTAATTACTTTATGACGGTTGATGATGGCCGAACGGTTTTCCTGACTTCTATGGTCTAAGAATTTATATTGAAAACGTAGCGTTTCGTTGGTTTTCGAAGCACGTTTAATTTCAAAAGGAAGTGTTTTGGCAAGGTTCAGGATATCCAATGCACGGGCATCCAATTCCAATTTACCGGTACGGATGCTGCTGTTGAAATCGTCTTCCGAACGTTGTAATACGATACCGGTAACCATAATGACCGATTCAGGTTTCAACTTGGCCAAGTCATCTAGGTTTGCAAAATGACTTCTATCCAAACGCACCTGCAATACTTCATAACTTGAATCTCTTAAGTCAATAAATACCAAATCGCCATGGTCACGAAGACTCGCTACCCAACCCGATAAAGTAATTTCTTGTTGAATAAATTCTTGGTTGATCTGAGATATTTTGTGCGTACGGTAAGCATCTTTGATGATGACCGGAATCTGAGGAAGTTCTTCGTCTTCATGAATCGCAGTTGCTCCAGCAGCTTTCGATTTCACTGCGCTAGCATCATTGACCGCATTTTCAGCCACATGCGCTGCAGCCAATTGCGTAAGAATCAGCTCACGAATTACTTTTCCGTTTGCGCCTTTGCCCAATTCTTTGGTGATTTTACCTACCAACACACCCGCTTTCCCCTGGTTTCCAGCTTTGATTTCGGCCGCAATTTCAGGATTTTCGGCAATGGCTTTGTCTATACTCAATTGAATAGTTTCGTCAGAAATGCTATTCTCTTTGAAAAAATTAACATAATCAAAAGCAGGATTTTCAATGACTTGTTTCAAGGCTTGTTGTAACAAAATCACCGTAATTTTTTCTGCTTTGTACAAAGTAAACATATCAACCAATTGTTGTGTGCTTACCTTGGTATAGTCTTCTACTTTTAAGTTATTGGCCAATGCTTTGGCTACAAAAGCAGGATCATTCATTTGTTCATTCACCCCTAAAAACACCTGAGAACGAACGGCATCAGCGGTAAAGAACTTGGCATCTTGAGGAAGAATGCCACTTTCAATCAAAGTGGTTTCAATAGAGAATGGCAACAAACGGGTATCCACCGAAATGCTTTCCACTTCTTTTTTGATAGAGATAAATGGAATATCTGGTTCTAAAGCAAAACGATAATCGGCAGCGAATTCTTTTTTACGCATCACCTTGGTGCGTTTCAATTCATCGTCCCAAAGTACTGTCGTTTGGTCTGGCCTAAAGGATTTGTTGTGCTCGTTGTAATAAGCAAACTGTCCGCTTACTTCTTCTTCTAACGCTTCAACTATAAATTTAAACGAGTTCAGGTTTTTGATTTCCGTTCTGGCATTCAAATCCGAAGTCCCT
>JBIKPL010000337.1:0-3699 GCA_044357485.1 Cytophagales bacterium | reverse complement strand
TTCAGGAATTGAGACAACTTCCATTTCAAGCGGAGAAATGGAAGATAAAAAACCTTTACGAACCAATGACCATCCAAAAGAAGATACGTTTAGCCTTATATAAGAAGGGTGCACTTTATCAATTGGCATAATCGTATTTTTGTCATAGGTAATTTGAATAGGGTACTTAATTTGGGTATTAAAATTCCTGTTCAAGGCATTGAATACCCAAAATACAGTGGCCACTAAACCACAAAAGGCGATTATTTTCAAATCGCCTTTATTGTTGGGTCTTAATGGACTAACTACCCATTTGATTAATTTTTTCAGCATATTTGCCTATACGTTACCTTCTTTTTTTTGTGCTTTTTCCGTTGCTTCCATAGAAATGGCAGAACGTTCAAATTTCAATTTTACCGTACGATCAACTTCTACAATTACACTTTCATTGTCATCAGAGAATTCAACAATTTTTCCGTGCATACCACCAATGGTTACAACGGTGTCTCCTTTTTTCAACGCTTCACGAAACTTGTTTTGTTGCTTGGCTTTGGTTTGTTGTGGTCTAATCATAAAGAAATAAAACACCACTAAAATAAGGCCTATCATGGCAATTTGAGTATAATCAACTCCTTTGGCTTGTAACATTACTACGTCTAACATATTTATCTATTTTACTTTTTTACTACGTTGCAAATTATTTTTACGGTTGAGGTAGTCGGTACCGTATTCGCGGTTACTGTTACCACTTTATTTTGTACCCCTTCTTTACCTGTACTGTTGAATTTAACTTCCATCTCACCCGATTCACCTGGGGCAATCGGTTCTTTAGGCCAACTCGGTACCGTACATCCGCAAGGAGCGGTGGCCGTTTCAATAATCAAATTTGATTTACCTGTATTTTTAAA
Organism: Cytophagales bacterium; assembly: GCA_044357485.1. Lineage (GTDB taxonomy): Bacteria > Bacteroidota > Bacteroidia > Cytophagales > UBA9547 > CALPQG02. Next base: position 2,812 of record JBIKPL010000337.1, on the reverse strand, counting down.
TTTGAAAATGTGTTTTACTTCATCTCCTTGCTTTAAATCGCCAAAATCAAATTCAGATTCTTCAAAGGTAATGACAGGCGAATTTTCTGGATCAATCGCAATTTCTTTTTTTGCAGAAGCAGTAGAGTCTGTTGATTCAGCAGTTTCTTTTTTGCCATTACAAGCAGATAAGATTACGAATACCAAGGCTACAATCCAAATTTTATCTATTTTCATCTTTGTTTCAATCAGTATATTAAACAGCTTTGGTTTTGATTTGACCAATCAAATCTTCTACATCCTGTAAAAGCGACTCTGCTTTTTCTTGCGCCTCTTTTACCACTTTTTCACTTTCAGAACGCGCTGCGGTAGTAAAAGGAACATCTTTACCATTCATTAATTGGTCAATATATTCTTTTAAGCGTTCTCTGTATTTTTCTAGTTCGAAACTTAATTTGGCTCTTGTGTTTTCTCCTTTATCGGGAGCGTATAAAACACCTAAAGCAGCACCAACTGCAGCACCGGCCAAAAACGCGAAGAATGCACTATTTTTATTGCTCATAGTTTTATTTTTTTCAAAGACACAATTTAGTAAAAAAGTTTTCAGTTTTAAGGTTTCGAGGAACTGTTTTTTTTGATTCTGTCTTAATTAGTATTTCAACACAATTCCTAAATAAGTCCTTTACCACTTTTCTTAATCACCCCTTGTTCGACCAAATCAGCAGATAGTTTATCTAAAATACCGTTTACAAATTGCTTACTCTTAGGGGTACTGTAATTTTTTGCTACCTCAATATATTCATTGATAGACACTTTCACTGGGATGGCTTGAAAATTAATCATTTCTGCCAAAGCCATTTTTATAATTAAATTATCCGTGATGGTTAATCTTTCTAAATCCCAGTTTTGTAATTTATGGGTGATGATTTCGTCAAAATAGCCATCATTTTCAAGCGTTTTGTGAAATAGCACCTTCATAAATGCTTTGTCTTCATCCCAATCGGAGGTTAATCGAACTACTAAAGAGGTAACGGAAGACATATTTTCTTCAATCATCTTCAAAGTTTTGGTTATCATATTTTTTACCACCGATTTATTTTCATACCAATTTGAATCAGCACTTTCTAAATAACTTTGTAAAATTTCGTCTTTAAAAACTAAAATTCTAATAATATGATTTATGATTTCTTTGTGGGTAGCAAAATCAACCTCTCCTTTTTTCTTTAGATAGGCTTGCACCAATTCATCTTTTCTTACATGGCTATAAAACGAACGGGCAACCTCAAGGTGTTTATCCCAATTGGTATTACGATTTGTAAATTCTAGGTTTAATCCTTTGTTTTCTAAAATAAGATTCAAAACAGGATTTTCTAACAAATAAATTTCTTTAAACTCCGTTTCACCACGCAACGCAGTTTTATCTGAATCGGCTGCATCTTGTTGTATAAACTGGGTAATTTGATGTAACAAATGAAGTACTTGCAGGTAAATATCAGCAATACTTTCTGTTTCCCAAATCATGGTTTTAAACAAATGATCTTTGTCTTTTCGGTTATATTCATTATAGCGTTGAAGTGCTCTGTCTGTGGCGACATGAATATTTTTATCAAAAATAGTAGCTGATTTTGGAGAAAATCCAATTACTTCATCTAATAGCTCGCAGGAAAGTTTCCTGTTATTTTCGAGACCTTCTTTGTCCTGTGGCTCCATAGAAGTCATATCAGGCGTAAACAATTCTGCTAATAAATCTTGTGAAAGCATATAATTAGCCCCCTTCGACTGTTGCACAGCATACAGATACTGAAGGGTTTTCATGCGGAGAATTCTTCTGTTGAGCATTAAATATAAGAACGATTGTTAAAAGAAAGGGTAATTGCGTTTTGCTTTATTATCTTTGTGACAAAAGTAATGCTTTTTTTGCACTTCGCAAACGGAAATTAACATGAAAGAACTCGCCTATCTTAATAAATACTTATTCAACTATAAATACAGGCTTATTCTCGGATTTATTTTTGTCATCATTACGAATTTATTTGCGATTATGCCGGCACAAATTGTACGCGAAGCCTTGGATTATATTCAAACAAATAGCACACTACAAGGTCGTAATCCCATAAAGCTGCTTGATTTTACGATTTTAAAATTTGGGTTATTGATTTTGCTCATGGCTTTACTGAAAGGTTTATTTCTTTTTTTTATGCGACAAACCATTATTGTGATGTCAAGGTTAATTGAATTTGACCTTAAAAATGAAATATACCAACATTACCAAACCTTACCGCTAAGTTTTTATAGACAAAACAATACGGGAGATTTAATGGCACGAATTTCTGAAGATGTAGGCAAAGTGAGGATGTATTTAGGGCCAGCCATTATGTATGGGATCAATTTAATTGTAATTGCCATATTAGTGATTTCTTACATGTTTTCGGTCAATGCTGAATTGGCCTTGTATGTACTCACGCCATTGCCAATACTTTCTTTTCTGATTTATTTGGTAAGCAATACCATAGAAAAAAGAGCCAGTGCCATTCAAAAAAAACTTTCGAATTTGTCGACATTTACCCAAGAAGCATTTTCAGGCATTAGGGTTTTAAAAGCTTTCGTGAGAGAAGAGGATTCTAAAAATAAACTCGCTGAAGAAGCCATCGGTTATCGTGAAAAACAATTGTCTTTGACCAAAGTGCAAGCTATTTTTCAACCATTGGTGTTGGCGATGATTGGTTTAAGTACGATTTTAACAGTATACATTGGTGGTATTCAAGTCAATCAAGGGAAAGTATCTATAGGGGTAATTGCTGAATTTATCATGTATGTATACATGCTTACTTGG
>JBIKPL010000074.1:0-9957 GCA_044357485.1 Cytophagales bacterium | reverse complement strand
AGGGCGTTCCCTTCGGTCGCGTGATCGGCACTCGCTATTTTTCTTGTGGTCAAATCATAGCGTATTAAAAGATTACCTCAACCCACAAGAAAAATGAGCTCAAACAAAGCCTCTCCCGCTAACGCAATCGAATTAGCCAATCATTTCAATTAAATCGAGTGGCCATTTTAGCATCATAATTTTAAGTGTATTTGCTAAATATGATTTACAAATGATGTGAATTGCGTTTTTCACCCTATTTCAACCTAAATTCAATTACACACATTATTTTAACTAAAACCATCACTTTATTACTTCATTTTTAAATTCACATTCCCTCCCAAAAAAACCATCCTTCTTCTCCAAACCAAACAGCTTTTTAACTAAATTGCAAACTTATCTCATACCAACTACTGTTTGTATGGTTTAACATCCAAATCCCAAGATGATGCAGGAAAAATTAAAGGAATTAGCCAGGAATTTTGAAGGTGATTTTTACACCGACACCACCATGAGGACGCTGTATGCTACTGATGCCTCTGTATATCGTGAAATGCCACTCGCCGTTACCAGACCAAAGTCGGTGGAGGATATCAAAACGCTAATCTCTTTTGCATCCAAAAACAATACCTCACTTATTCCTCGTACTGCCGGCACTTCTTTGGCGGGGCAGGTAGTAGGCAATGGCATTGTGGTAGATGTATCCAAATATTTTACCCAAATCCTGGAAGTCAACAAAGAAGAACATTGGGTGCGTGTACAACCAGGGGTGGTACTGGATGAGCTGAACAAACATTTGGCGCCTTTCGACTTATTTTTCGGACCAGAAACGTCAACCTCTAACCGTTGTATGATTGGTGGAATGGTAGGCAATAACTCTTGTGGTTCTCACTCTATGATATATGGCACCACGCGCGACCATGTGCTGGAACTCAAAACCATTTTGAGCGATGGCAATGAAGTAATCTTCAACACCCTCAGCAAAGAGGCGTTTGATGCCAAATGCGTAGGCGATAGTTTAGAAAATGAACTGTATCGGTTTACCAAAGAAAAACTTTCTGTAGCAGAGGTGCAACATGAAATTCGTGAAGAGTTTCCGAAGCCAAGCATTCGCAGAAGAAATACGGGTTATGCCATTGATGAATTGTTGGAAACCGAAGTATTCACCGAAGGAAAAGAAGCTTTTAATTTTTGTAAATTATTGGCTGGCTCTGAAGGTACTTTGGCGTTTACCACTGAAATAAAATTAAACCTTGTACCCGCACCTCCTAAAACGATGGGTGCTTTGGTGGTACAATTAAACAGCATTGAAGAAGCGTGTCGCGCAACGATAATCGCTAAAAAATATAATCCTGGAGCCATAGAATTACTGGATGATATTGTATTGCAATGTACAAAATCAAACCCGGAGCAAATGAAAAACCGTTTCTTTGTTGAAGGAGATCCGGCGGCTTTGATTGTAATAGAATGGGGACGCGAAACCAAAGCAGAGATTGAGCAATTGGCCAACGACCTGGAAGCAGAATTACGAGCCAACAATTATGGTTACCATTTTCCGCGTTTGTTTGGTGCCGATATAGGCAAAGTGTGGGCTTTGAGAAAAGCAGGTTTAGGCTTATTGGCCAACGTTCCTGGCGATCCCAAAGCGGTGGCTTGTATCGAAGACACCGCAGTAGATGTCGACGATCAACCTGAGTTTGTGGTTGATTTTCAAGCCATTTTAAAAAGTTACAACATGGAATGTGTGTTTTATGCACACATTGGGGACGGTGAAATTCACCTTCGTCCGGTATTGGATTTGAAAATCGAAAAAGACCGTCAACTCTTTCATACCATTACCGATGAGGTAGCAACTTTGGTAAAAAAATACCGTGGTTCTTTGAGTGGCGAACATGGCGATGGTCGTGTACGTGGAGAGTTTATTCCTAAAATGATTGGGGACAAAAACTATCAATTACTTAGAACCCTTAAAAAAACTTGGGATCCTCAAGGCATATTCAATCCTGGAAAAATTACGGATACGCCAAAGATGAATGAGTCTTTGCGTTACGAATCAGGGCAAAAAACCAATGAATTCAAAACCGCTTTTAACTTCAACGAAGTAGGGGGAATTTTGAGAATGGCCGAAAAATGCAATGGCTCAGGCGATTGCCGTAAGTCTTCTATCATTGGGGGGACGATGTGCCCAAGTTATCAGGCAACCAAAAATGAACGTGACACTACCCGTGCACGCGCCAATATTTTGCGTGAGTTTTTGACCCGCTCAGAAAAAATCAACAAGTTCGACAGCGAAGAGGTATATGACATCATGGACCTTTGTTTGTCATGCAAAGGCTGCAAAACGGAATGTCCATCAAACGTGGATGTGGCCACGATGAAAGCAGAATTTTTGCAACATTATTACGACACGAATGGTGTACCATTTCGTACGTTTATGATTGCCAACATCAGTAAATTCAACAAATTGGGGGCTATCATTCCTGCGGTTACGAACTTCTTTTTCAAGAACAGTTTCACCAGTGGAATACTCAAAAACACCTTAGGATTTGCGCCAAAACGCCATATTCCTTTGTTATACAAAACAACCTTGAGCAAATGGGCCAAACAAAATTTACCCAAACTCAACCCTAAAGCTGGAACGGCTAAAAGTAAAGTATATTTGTTTGTAGATGAATTTACAGAATACAACGATACTGAAATCGGGATCAAGTCTATACAGCTTTTGACCAAACTGGGTTATGAAATAGTGATACCCAAACACCTTGAAAGTGCCCGTACGTATTTGTCTAAAGGTTTGGTAAAACAAGCACAAGTAATAGCCAAACAAAACTTTGACTTGCTCAAAAATGTCATCACGACTGAAACCCCATTATTGGGCATTGAACCTTCTGCGATATTGACTTTCAGGGATGAATATCCAAAACTGGTCAACGAAGCCGACGAAAAAGCTGCTGTTGCTTTGGGAAAAAACTGTTTGTTGATTGATGAGTTTTTAGCCGCTGAAGCCAAAGCTGGCCGATTGGATGCAACGGTATTTACACAAGCCACACGCAAAGTAAAACTGCACGGACATTGCCACCAAAAGGCATTATCTTCTGTAAACCATACCAAAGAATTATTGTCTATCCCCACCAATTATACCGTGGAAGTAATTCCTTCAGGCTGTTGTGGCATGGCGGGTTCATTTGGTTACGAAAAAGAACACTACGACCTGAGCATGAAAGTGGGCGAACTGGTATTGTTCCCGGCGGTACGTTTCGCTGGAGACGCCATCATTGCAGCGCCAGGCACAAGTTGCCGTCATCAAATCAAAGACGGTACTGGTAAAGTTGCGCAACATCCGGTGGAAGTGTTGTGGGAGGCGTTGGTGTAAAATTGCACACGGTGATTATAATTCAACCCTAACAGGTTTATAAACACATCACCCGGAGGGTGAAACTTCCATAGCCGTAGGTGAAACCTATGGTTATGGAATGGTGTAAAATTGCACACGGTGATTATAATTCCAACCCTAACAGGTTTATAAACACATCACCCGGAGGGTGAAATTTCCATAGCCGTAGGTGAAACCTATGGTTATGGAATGGTAGAATACCGCACACGGTGATTATAATTCAACCCTAACAGGTTTATAAACACATCACCCGGAGGGTGAAACTTCCATAGCCGTAGGTGAAACCTATGGTTATGGAATGGTAGAATACCGCACACGGTGATTATAATTCAACCCAACAGGTTTGACAAAATTTAAACGTCTAATTTACACAAAATGATATGTTTAGATATTTACTAATATTTAGTATTTTTATTGCAGTAGAATCCAAATCACAAGATTTAAGATTGGTGCGTCGACACATCGACACCTTGGCTTCTCCAATCATGAAAGGTAGAGGCTATACAGGAAATGGTGAAAAATTAGCGGCGACATATATTCGTCAGTATTTTAAACAATACCATTTACAAGCATTTGACACTTCTTATTTTCAACCCTTTCAGCTTTCCATCAATACTTTTCCGGGTGAAATGCAACTCAAAAATGGCCGCAAAGTGTTGGTTTGTGGACAAGATTACATCCTTGCTCCCGATGCGCCATCCCTAAAAGGAAAATATAAATTAACAGTATTAGATACTTTAATATTCACAGATACCATCGCTCAAAAATGGTTTTTACATGCTGATTTAAAAAAAACAGCATTGGCTTTAAGTCCGGCTCAAAAATCGAGGTTAAAAACACTGCCCAAACCTTTCAATGAAAAGCTGAAAGAGGCTCCGGTAATGGTTATGCTACAACCCAAAAAACTTACGGCAAGTGTAGCGGCAAGTCAAGCAACACAATTGGTCATTGATGTATTAAAAGACAGTATTAACCTTGAAGCCAAAAATTTAAAGCTTAAAATTGAAGCGAAAATCATCCCAGATTATGCCACTCAAAATGTTATTGGTTGGGTAAAAGGAACTCAATATCCCGATAGTTTTATAGTTATTAGTGCCCATTATGACCATTTGGGTATGATGGGATCAGAAACTTATTTTCCTGGGGCCAACGACAATGCCAGTGGCATTGCCATGTTGCTTTCTTTAGCGGACTACTATAGCCAACATCCTGCTGCTTGTAGTATCATGTTTATAGCGTTTGGTGCTGAAGAAGCAGGGTTAATTGGTTCATCCTATTTTGTAAATCACCCATTGGTCGCTTTATCAAAAATTAAATTTGTCATGAACCTCGATTTGGCGGGTACTGGTGACGAAGGCGCTACAGTAGTAAATGGCGCAATATTAACAAAAGAATTTGACCTTTTGGTAGAAGCAAACCAAGAGGGAAAATATTTAACTACCCTCAATAAAAGAGGGAAAGCCAAAAACTCTGACCATTATTATTTTAGTGAAAAAGGGGTAAAAAGTTTTTTCTTGTATACCCTAGGAGGCATTACTGCCTACCATGACATTTATGATACTTCGGCCAAATTGCCACTTACGAAGTTCAAAGAATTATACCAATTAATGATTGCGTTTATGGCAAAATTATAGCGTACTTAATTAGGAGCTGCTGAAAAATAGTTTATTTGTTGATTTTTAGAGATTTAAGCTATTGTTTTAACCGTTTAAATGCAAGGGTATATGATTTTATTTCATTAAAGTAGTGCAATAGTTTGATTTAAATAGCATACATAAGCTATTCATTTCGTAGGGCGTTCCCTTCGGTCGCGTGATCGGCACTCGCTATTTTTCTTGTGGTCAAATCATAGCGTATTAAAAGATTACCTCAACCCACAAGAAAAACGAGCTCAAACAAAGCCTCTCCCGCTAACGCAAAGCGAATTAGCCAATCATTTCAATTAAATGGAGTGCCCACTTTAGCATCATAATTTTAAGTCTATTTGCTAAATATGATTTACAAATAATGTGAATTGAGTTTTTCAGACCCTAATTACCTGTTATTCTGTTAAAGGCTGCTCTTGCATTTGAATACCATCATGATCAACGCGTATCAAAAATATTCTTTTTACATCGTCTTGTTCGGTAAGGGTCACCTCACAATGGTCGGTCTCAAGCCAATTAAATTTTATGTTTTCTGCTGTTAATTCGCTAGCGTGAAATTCAGTAGACAAAGACCCTTTTTTATCGCCAGCAATAATTTTAAAATCAAGTACCCATGGATCAAGGGCATTGGGCTTTTTACCATCCACGACGATGCTAATTTTTTTATCGGGAGAAAAGTTTTGTATAGATTGTTTTTTTTCAGAACAAGCCGCAAAAAACAAAGCAATCACAATCGAAATAAGCAGGCTAAATTTTTTCATGGGTTAAATTTTATACCAAAGTACTTAAAGTATTGCGCATCCAAAAAAAAATGAACCACTATTTTAATCGTTAAAACGTAGTCAATACAATTTTCAACATCAAAAGCCCAAAGATTAACAAAACAGTTTCGATTTAAGCTGACCATAACATGGGATAAAGCTTTAAAATCTTATAGTTACAATACTTTTTTCAACCATTTTTTTTAAATACCTTGTTCCATATTCCGCTAAAAATACCCCTACATGAAATTTTGTATTGTTATTCTGTTCTTAAGTATTTGTGCTGTCACAGCCTCGGCACAAACTACCGCTCCAATAAATTTGAATGGCATTTGGGCCGATTCAAACAGTACGTCTTTTCAAAACTGCTATTTAATTATTGCACAGGAAGGCGAAAAAATAAACATGAGTCATTATTTAGAATTCAACGGAACCCCGATGGTGGAATATGGTACAGGAAAGTATGGGAATGGGAAAGTATATTTCGAGGTAAAAGTGAGCAAAGCAATCCCAGGATGGGCCACTACAGGCAAACATTTTTTAATGCTTAGTAATGATGGCAAGACTTTAAGAGGAGAATATGAAGATGACAAAGGGAATAGAGGACCATTGGTATTTAAGCGTATTTTAAAGTAAAAAAGACAGTTGATTATCGTAATCAACATTATTGATTCAGCTACATGAACACCATTAAAATGCCAATTAAAAAAATAGTACTGACTTTTTTATGCCTATTATCATTGGCTAAAGGACAAACCATATTGGCCCAAATGAGTGATAATAGCTACCCATTCATCAGTAATTATAGCCCCAAAACGCACGGAATGCACCCAAGAAATTTTGCCGCAGTGCAAGGTTTAGATGGCGTCATGTATTTTGCCAACGCGTATGGCGTATTGATGTATGATGGCAATTTTTGGAAACCCATAGGACTTCCCGATGGAATCAGTGCCTATTCTTTGGCGGTAAATACCCAAGGCACCATCTATGTAGGTTCAGTTGGTGAATTTGGCTATTTAGCACCCGATGGCCAAGGAAACCTATTTTACAAATCCATGTCACAACAAACCAACGTAGATTCAAAAACCATTGGTAATGTTAACAACATTCATATTTCAAATGACAGCATTTATTTTGTATCAGAAAAAATTATTTTTGCCCAATTTCCACATCAACCCATACAAATACTGTGTAAAACCCAAAACGCTATTCAATTTTCAGCACTCATTCAGCACAAATTATATGTGCAAACTACAGGTGATACCCTAAGCATTTTGAATAAAAAATCGCTACAACCCATCATTGCAACCGGTATCATTAAAGATAAACCCATCAAAGGAATAATTACTGACCATCAACAAGAATTATGGCTTGCCACAGACAAAGCACTATACCACTTAAAAAATCATACGCTTCAATTACTAAAAAGCAGCTTAACCGCGAACCTATTTAAAAGCAATATAACGACCATTATTAATTTGCCCAAAAATGAAATTGGAGTTGCCACCAGCGGCAATGGCTTATTGATTTTTAATCAACAAGGAATCCTTACCAAGCATATTAATTCTTCTAAAGGACTTCGAAAAAACAATGTCAACAACTTGTTTATTGACAAAAATGATGGTCTTTGGTTAGTCTTAGACAATGGATTGGCTTATACAGACATTAGCAGTCCTTATAGTTTTGTGAATGAAAGTGCTGGTATACAAGGCATGGGCTACAAATGTTTGATATACAATGCGATTATATATGCGGCTACCGATCAAGGATTGTTTTATAAACCAATAACAGCCGCCAAATCAGCCAAGTTTCAGCAAATGCAAGGCATAGAAGGAATGGTAAGAGATATTGTGATTGCGAATGGCACTTTACTTTGCACTCAGCTAAATAGTGTTTATGAAATCAATGGCATGAATGCCCATTTGGTAAAAAAAATAGATCAAAATTCCGGACCATGGACGATAAAAACATTTACAAACCAACAATACGCCTTAGTGGGGCTTTATGATGGATTAGCAATCTTGAAATATAGCCAAAACCATTGGGTTTATAGCCATAGAATACAAGGGTTTGATGAATCAAGCAGGGTATTTGAAATAGATAGCCATGGAAATATTTGGGTATGTCATGGCAATAAAGGTTTATATCGAATAACGCTCAATGCTACCTTATCAAAGGTGATTCAAGTAAAAGAATTTAGCAAAGCCAATGGTTACAAAAAGGATTATTTTAACCATATCTCCTACCTAGACCATGAATTATGTATTACTACCTCTGATGGTATTTATAAATTTAATGAAAAAAATGAGCAATTTGAAGTAAATAAAACCATCTCAGCCATAGTCGGTTATAAAAAATACACAGACAGATTGGTACAAACAGATCCTAACAATACTTGGATATTTCAGGATGGCTCAATGTTGCAACTGCGAAAAGTGAACCAACAGTACCAACTTAAATCACATCATAAACTTAGGGGTGATTTTATTGGGAGTTATGAATTTATAGGCAATCTTAATGCAACGCAGTTTGTAATTGGTTCCCAAGATGGGTTTATTTTATTGCAAAAAGAATTGCTCAACAAGCAAAAATTTGACTACAAACCCCTTATTCGTCGAGTAGAAATTATTGGGCCCAACAACAAAATTTTGTTTGGAGGCACACATAGTAATGCTTCAGGATTATATGCTAATCATCAAAACAATATTCCACAATTAGCCTATACCGACAATTCATTAAACATATCGTTCAGCTATCCCAATTTCGATAGCATGGATAAAATCAAATACCAATATGCCATTACAAACAACAATGTTGATAGCAATCTTATCAGGTGGTCTAATTGGGAAATGTTAACACAAATTGAGTACCCCCAATTACCAGAAGGAGATTACACGTTTTTAGTGAGGGCCAAAAATGCGGAAGGGAGCATAAGTCAAGTTTCAAATTATAGATTTGCGATTTCTCCGCCTTGGTATAGGTCATTGATTGCCTACCTATTGTACAGCGCTGTACTCATTATCGTATTATGGCTCACTACACTTTGGGTGTTAAAACGTTTTAAACTTCAACAAGAAAGACTTGAAAATAGAAAAAAAGAAGAACTTGCTTTGCTAGCCCAAAAATTTATTGCAGAACAATTATTACAAGAAAAAGAGCTTGTAGAACTTAAAAACAAACAACTCGAAACACAGGTACTGCTCAAAAAAAATGAATTAGCGACTGTAGCCACGAACTTAAATCAGAAGAAAGAATTTTTAAGTCAAGTAAAGAAAAACATCACGGTTGCCGCTGAAGACCTAGAAGCCTCTGAAAGCAAATTATTCAAACAAATTATTAAAAAAATTGATTCTGACCTTGATTTGAATGACAATTGGGAAATATTTCAATTGCATTTTGATGAAGCCAACAATAATTATTTAAAACGATTACATAACAAATACCCTAAATTAACGCCAAGTTGGCTGTTGTTATGTGCCTATATTAAACTCAATAAAAGTAATAAAGAAATGGCCGCACTGTTAAACATTAGTTTATCGGCTGTAGAAAAACGCAGGTATCGTTTAAAAGACAAGCTAAACTTAGAGTCAGACGGAAAATTAACCGATTATTTGATTAATTTTTAATGGCTTTAAATATTTGAAAATCAGTTTATTTATTAAAATTTCAAGATTTATTTAAAAATAAATTCAGAAATAAATTAAAAAGCATTTGGTATTATAGAAAAAAAATCTACCTTTGTATTCTCAATAACGAAGGAAATATGGTTTAAATATCAACATCGTATTGAAAACCTTTATGAAAGATAAAGGGCTCTTAGCTCAGTTGGTTCAGAGCATCCCGTTTTTCACGGGAGGGTCGTTGGAAATTCTAACGATATTATATTGAAATCCTTTATGAAAGATAAAGGGCTCTTAGCTCAGTTGGTTCAGAGCATCCCGTTTTTCACGGGAGAGTCGTTGGAAATTCTAACGATATTATATTGAAATCCTTTATGAAAGATAAAGGGCTCTTAGCTCAGTTGGTTCAGAGCACCTGCCTTACAAGCAGGGGGTCGCTGGTTCGAATCCAGCAGGGCCCACTTTTTAAAAAGACTTATCAGCATTGGTAAGTCTTTTTTGTTTTAGATCAAATTTGAATAAGTCTTATTAAAAAATAATTGCTCTCAGCTCAATTG
>JBIKPL010000003.1:0-25000 GCA_044357485.1 Cytophagales bacterium | reverse complement strand
TGATTAAAAAAGGCTGTGGAATTGCCAATTCAGGGTGACGGGGTTAGTTGTATAACGATTCAATACAGCCTAAACCGATTTTGGGGGATATCAAAACATGTGATATATAATGCTAGTTTGTTTTGTGGCGCCCTTGCAGGGCTGTGGGTAATATCGTTAAGTTTAGAAAAGATTAGCGATTTCCCGCTTATTCCGAGTTCCAAGTTTTTATTCTTTGACAAATAATAAAAACAAAATTGCACACAGATTTGACGGATTAAACAGATTGTCACGGATATAAAATCTACAATAACCCTTAACTTAACGACATTGGGGCTATGTATTCGGGTGATTAAACAAGATTGTGGCATTGCCAATTCAGGGTGACGGGGAGATAAAACACCTTATATATAATAAGTTTTTTTGTACATTGAAAATATTCAATCGTATTTTAAATAATAGATACGGCTCCCTATTCACAACATCAACAAATTCACCAATGATATTTAAGCACTGTAAACAGCTAACAAATACTATTTTCTTCTATATATATAGCATGATCGGTAATAAGTATTTAAAGCTTCATCAAATCCTTACCTAAAAACAACAGAAAATACCAAACAATGAATTACCTACTCAACCCAAACAGCAATTGGTATTTCTACAATTTCGGCATTGCCATGATGATGTAACAAATCAATCCTTATTAAATAATACCCATTGGCTACTTTTTCACCAAAGGCATCTGTTCCATCCCATTGATAAACACCATTTAATCCTAACAAATGGTTACTCACCAATTGTCGAACTATTTCACCAGCCATATTATACACTACAATCGTTGCCGTACTTCCTGGTTGTAACATTTGGTATTGAAGCAACACAAAATCATGGTAACCATCTTGATTGGGGCTGAGTACTTTGGTAGAAGAATTGAAAACTACAGCACTTGACACCGGAAGTTGATGTTGTGAATTCACATTTCCAGGGGTGGCATACCCAACAGTGGAGGAAGCCGAATGCCAATTGTCTTTTTGTGAACCCAACTGTAGGTTAATTTTTTCTAATGACACTCCTTCTTTATCAGCGATTAAGTCAAAATGCATTTTTTCAGTATAAGTAATGCTATCCAAAATTTGCTTATCGGCATTTAAGAGCACAATAAAACCTTCTTCATCATTCATACTAGGTACTTTCAGTACTTGGTCATAATTTTTATGCGCATAAAAAGGATAATAATGATGGAGCTGTAAAGTATCAACGGTGATGGCTACATAACTATTGGGTGCAATCACCGTCTCCGATTCAAAAAAATTAACCGTATCACCTTTTTCATTAGCCAAATACAAATTTGACATGGCAACAGGATGAGAAGAACGATTAAATATTTCTACAAAATCATCTGCATTGGGAAATGGATTAAATAAAATTTCACTAAGCACTAAGTCTCCTTGTTGAATAGGCATTTCATTGGGTATTGCATGTAAAGAATCGTCATGTAAAGACTCAATGATGATATCATCAAAATAGTGTTTCGCAAAAAAACTCGCCGTAGATTGATGAACGACTAATCCGGTAAAATAACCTTTAATAAAAGTACTGTCTTCGACACTACCTTCTAAGGAATAATGAAGGCCTTTTGATAAATTATCAGCATACACACTCCAATTTCCAATGCCTTGCCTCACAACTTTGAGTTGAATTTGATTATTACTCGCATTCGTTTGCGTTTTACCATCAATCCCATCAATAAGTTTAACTAAATGCGTGTTGGATTTTTTATACAAACAAATATCATCATCGGCTGATCCAATTCTTAAAAAATAAGCATTGGTAGCATCAGAGACTTTTTCGTGATCTGCTAAGAGGTAAAAATCAACATAATTTAAAGAGGACGTTGCAAACTTAAAATTACAATTAATTTCCCACACACAATTGGTTACCAAATGATTGATGGCACTTATCTCAAAAAAAGAATTGCCATTTTTACAGATAGAATGGAGTTTTCCATCCAAATTTTCCCACTGGGTGGTATCGAATTTCCATGCCTCTATGGTATCGAAATGCTCCTTTAGCTGTGCATGTATAGAAACAATGTTTCCAAAAATGAAAAATAATAGTACGCTAACTTTCACGGCGTGATAAATAATGTTTATTTTGCAAAAAATATTCGGAAAGATAATCATCAACCCGCAAAAAGTCAAGATGTTTAACAAACAAAGGTCAAGTGTTTTCCTAAGCGGGTTCCACGATCACCTTTAGCATAAAATCATTTAACACAACGTATGAAAATAGCTGTTGTTGGTTCTACCGGCTTAGTTGGTGGAGAAGTATTAAGAGTTCTTGAAGAAAGAAACTTTAACGTTACAGAATTAATTCCGGTAGCTTCAGAAAGATCTGTTGGTAAAAAAGTAACTTTCAAGGGTAAAGAATTTACCGTAGTAGGCATGCAAACTGCTATTGATATGAAACCGGCCGTAGCGATATTCTCTGCTGGAGGTGGCACATCTTTAGAATGGGCTCCTAAATTTGCTGCTGCAGGTATAGCTGTGGTGGATAACTCTTCTGCATGGAGAATGGATCCTACCAAAAAGTTAGTCGTACCAGAAATCAATGCCAATGAGTTGACTGCCAATGATAAAATCATTGCGAATCCAAATTGTTCAACCATTCAAATGGTATTGGTATTGAACCCATTGCATAAAAAATATAAAATCAAACGTGTGGTGGTATCGACTTACCAATCGGTAACAGGTACTGGTAAAGCAGCAGTTGATCAATTGATGAACGAACGCGCAGGTATTGAAGGCCCTATGGCTTACAAATACAAAATAGATTTGAATGTGATTCCACAAATCGATGTTTTCTTAGAAAATGGGTATACCAAGGAAGAAGAAAAAATGATTAAGGAGACTAAAAAAATAATGAGCGACGACAGCATCAAAGTAACTGCTACTGCTGTTCGTATTCCGGTAATGGGTGGTCACTCTGAATCTGTAAACATTGAATTTGAAAATGAATTTGATTTGGCTGAAGTAAGGGCAATTCTTGCACAAACTGAAGGAGTTATTGTTCAGGATGATCCTGCTAACCAAATTTATCCTATGCCAATGAATGCTCATCAAAAAGACGACACCTTTGTAGGTCGTATCAGAAGAGATGAAACGCAAGCTAAAACATTAAACTTATGGATTGTTGCGGATAACCTAAGAAAAGGAGCTGCCACAAATGCGGTACAAATTGCACAGTATTTAGTAGACCATCAATTGGTATAAAAAATTGTGATCAACCTAATGTAGGACGGCACATATATACTAAAAAAGGCTATCAGAAATTTTCTGATAGCCTTTTTTGATGTTGTACTGTTAGTAAAAATTATAGTCTGGTAATTTTTGCTCCAAGTGCATTAAGTCTTTGGTCAATATATTGGTAACCACGATCGATTTGATCAACATTGTGAATAATACTTTTACCATTAGCCGACATCGCTGCAATGAGCAAGGCTTGTCCGGCCCTAATGTCAGGAGAAGTCATGGTAATGCCTTTCAGTGACATTTTTTTATCTAAACCAATAACCGTTGCACGATGTGGATCACAAAGAATAATTTGAGCCCCCATGTCAATTAATTTATCGACGAAGAACAAACGACTTTCGAACATTTTTTGGTGGATCAATGCTGTTCCTTTGGCTTGAGACGCCACGACCAAAATGATACTAATCAAATCGGGGGTAAACAAAGGCCAAGGACCATCTGCTATGGTAAGGATAGAACCATCAATAAAAGTATCTATTTCGTAATGCTCTTGGGCAGGGATATAAATATCATCACCACGGTATTCCATTTTAATCCCTAACTTGCGAAACACCTCAGGTATTTGGCCCAGCATATCAATACGGGCATTTTTGATGGTCAATTCTGAGCCAGTCATGGCCGCCATCCCAATGAAACTACCAATTTCAATCATGTCGGGCAACATGGTATGGTCGGTACCGCCTAATTTTTCTACCCCTTCTATGGTGAGTAAATTAGAGCCAGCACCAGTTATTTTAGCCCCCATACGCACCAACATGGCACATAATTGTTGCAAATAAGGTTCACATGCCGCATTGTATACCGTAGTAATTCCTTTTGCTAATACCGCAGCCATTACAATATTGGCCGTTCCGGTTACAGAAGGCTCATCAAGTAACATATAGCATCCCCTTAAATCAGAGGCGTCGATATGAAAAAACTTATCGCTGCTGTCGTAGTTAAATTTGGCACCCAGACGTTCTAAACCAATAAAATGGGTATCTAATCTTCGTCTTCCAATTTTGTCCCCACCTGGTTTAGGCAATTTTGCTTTCCCAAAGCGCGCCAAAAGTGGGCCTAATATCATCACAGAACCACGGAGCGCTGCCCCTTTTTTCTTAAAATCGTCAGTTTCTAAGTATTCAAGATTAACGGTATCCGCCGTAAAACGGTACGAAGAATCAGAAAGCTTTTCTACCTTTACCCCAAACTCAGCAATAAGTTCTATTAACTTAATCACATCAATGATGTTAGGAATATTGTGGATAGTAACAGCCTGATCTGTTAGTAATACAGCACACAATATTTGTAATGCTTCATTTTTTGCTCCCTGAGGGGTAATTTCTCCTTGCAGTTTGGTACCGCCTTGTATTTCAAAAGATGCCATTTTTTTTGAATTTTTAATTTTGAATTTTAAGTGATAAATTCCAAAGAGTCAATATCTTACTATTATTCAAAATCGAAACTATCATTTTTTCTTAATTTTAAATATAATTTTAAGGTGAAATTTAATTCAAAACTTAAAATTTATAATTAATAATTTAATAAACTATTTTCTTCTTTTGTCGAATGTTCTTTTAGTAGGATTATTCCTTCCTAGTTCACCAGCATTGCTTCTGTTGCTCGTGCTACCAGCTCTTCTCAAAGGTATTGCTGAAGACCCATCATTTCTAGTACTGGCCACATTGAAATCTCTTTCACGACGGTTTGGTACCGCAGATGGTTTGTTGTTTTGGTTATAGTGATTCCCGTTTCCAACATTGTTATCGGTACGTTTAAAATCTTTATTCGCTCCAAAAAGCTTTTCTTCTTTTACTCTTTCAATGCTTAAGCTCAATAATCCTTGAGACATTACTTCAAGATGTTCCAAAATTAAGGAATCTTCGATAATATCCTTGTTCCAAGCCGTATAAAAACCTTTCATCAAATTACAGATATAAATTACCGCCTCTTCTTTTTCGGCTGGGTCGGTGATTTCTATGGCTTTTTTAATGAGCAATTCAATATTGTATCCGTAATGTTTGTATTTGATATTGTGTGTATTAGGATACATTTTTTTAGGACGACGGCCTAACACTTCAGGTTCAGGCATTGGGTAAGGGGCATCGATGTCTAATTTAAAATTTGACATGATAAATAAATCATCCCAAAATTTATTGTCAGGATCTTGTCCATTAGGATTACTTGGATGAAGTTGTTTCATCAAATGCACCAATGTTTTGGCGTGTTGTGTTCGTAAATCTCTATCCTCTACGGTAAGGATATAGTCGACTAGCTTTCTAATATTGCTACCGTATTCTTTTAATGTATAAGACATGTCTGAGTTGTTAAAGTACAAGGTATTAAGTACGAAGTACAAGGTAATTTAAAATTGTAAAATAGAATTGGGCAATAAAATAAAGACTAACATGCCCTTATTGTTTTGTTTTTAGGAAACTTAATACCTAGTACCTAATACTTTGGACCTACAAAATTATACGATCATTAATTTTGCAAAGCTAAGTAATAATGTTTTTTCTCCAAAATTATCGAAGCTCACTTTTGCTTTCCCGTCATTCCCTGAGTTGTCGAGTTCTAGGATTGTGCCCATTCCAAATTTTTGATGTTCAATTCTTTGGCCTGCAGCCAAGGCTGCAGTAGGACTAGGGGCAAAATTGGCACTAGGGGTATAAGGTTTGGCGGCCATTTGTCCTGGCGTAGGGCTAGGCTTTGGCTTTGGAACACCGCCTAATTTTAAACGTGCAAAAGAAGCGCCATCTTCCGAGTCGATAAAACCCGATGATTTTTGAGGAGTACTGATATACTTGCTATCAATTTCTGTTAAGAAACGACTTGGTTCACAAGGCTTTAATCGCCCAAAACGATACCGAGTGGTGGCATAAGACAAGGTTAATTTTGTTTCAGCCCTGGTTACCGCCACATAAAACAAGCGACGCTCTTCTTCCAAATCTTCTCTAGAGCTAATCATCATTTGAGAAGGGAATAAATCTTCTTCCACACCAACAATGTATACATTTTTAAACTCTAAACCTTTGGAGGAATGGATAGTCATTAATGTAACTTTGTCGTCGTCAGCATCTTTGTCGTCGCGAGCATCTGTGACAAGTGCAATTTCTTGTAAAAAGGCACCCAATGATTTGTCTTCATTCTCTTCGCTGTCGACATATTCTTTTACGGCATTCAGCAAAGCTTGTAAGTTTTCGTAACGGGCTAATCCTTCAACTGTTTTATCGTCGTAAAGTTCTTTGAGAATACCAGATACTTTGGCAATATGGGAGGCTGCTTCAAAAGCGTCTTTGGTTTCAATAATTAATTTAAAGCTTTTGATGATGATTGCAAATTGATCAATCAAATCGGCTGTTCGGCCCGACATAAATTTGCTGATATTGCTAATTACTTCCCATAAGGTAATGCCTTGTTCGTCGGCAAATAAAATAATTTTGGCAATGGTAGTATCGCCAATACCACGTTTGGGATAATTGATGATTCGTTTGAGTGCCTCTTCGTCGTTATGATTCATGGCATAACGCAGGTAAGACACCAAGTCTTTAATTTCTTTTCTTTGGTAAAAAGATACTCCGCCAACCAAACGGTAAGGAATATTTAATTTACGCAATCCTTCTTCCATAGATCTCGACTGAGAATTGGTACGGTAAAGAATAGCGAAATTATTGTACACCAGTTGCTTTTGGGTTTTGTCTTCAAAAATAGAATGGGCAATTAATTTACCCTCTTCGTTGTCTGAACTCGCTTTGAGCAAAGTAATCAAAGCGCCATCTTCATTAGACGTAAATACAGACTTGCGTAACTGCGCTTTATTGTGAGATATTATAGAATTTGCCGCCTTTACAATCATTTGCGTAGAACGGTAATTTTCCTCTAATTTCACCACCTTTAAATCGGGATAATCTTTTTCAAAATTCAAAATATTTTGAATATCGGCACCACGGAAAGCATAAATACTTTGGGCATCATCACCAACTACGCAAATGTTTTGATGACGAGCAGCTAATTTTCTGGTGATCAAATATTGAGACAAGTTGGTATCTTGAAACTCATCTACCATCACATATTTAAACCTGTTTTGGTATTTGTTTAACACATCCAAATGGTCACGAAAAAGGATATTGGTATTAAAAAGTAAATCATCAAAATCCATCGCTCCAGCTTTGAAGCAACGTTCTTGGTAAATTTTATAGATCTCCCCTAGTTTAGGTCTCATCGCGCTTTCATCATCTGCACGAAGAATGGCGTTGTTGACATATTCTCTAGGAGAAATTAATTTATTTTTAGCCGATGAAATACGTCCAAGAACACTGCTTGGCTTGTACACTTTATCATCTAATTGCATTTCACCAACGATGGTTTTGATCAACGATTTACAATCGTCGGTATCATAAATGGTAAAATTATTGGTATAGCCAATTTTCTCTGCTTCAGAACGTAATATTCTAGCAAAAACAGAGTGAAAAGTTCCCATCCAAAGGTTTCTAGCATTCGTACCCGCTACTTTTTCAATACGTTTACGCATTTCACGCGCAGCTTTATTGGTAAAAGTAAGGGATAAAATATTAAATGGATCTACACCTTGCTCAATGAGATAGGCAATTCGATAAGTCAACACCCTCGTTTTACCCGAACCAGCACCTGCAATAATCATTACAGGACCATTTATGGTCAATACAGCTTCGCGCTGCGGTTCATTAAGTTCATCAATGTAATTCATTTGTCGTATTTGGTACAGCGTACTAGGTGTGTAGTACTTAATAAAAGGTATAATTTCTCAGAAAAATAATTATACTAGGGATGAGCATCAAGTATAATATGGTATTATGAATAGTTTTACGAATTAAACAAAAAATTATTGTTAATGCAACCTAAAATTAAGGAATTGTATGAGGATATTTAGTGTATAAATTTAGTGTTGCGTTTTTAGGGTTGAATGTTTGGTAAAAGCTAAATGACAGTCAGTATTTGCCAATTTATACGATTGTAAACAGTGGCGTTTATTTCTTTTTAAAATCGCCTCTAGAGAAAAACCTTTCGATTAAGCAATACATCATAATAAAGAAATAACGGCTTCCCATTTCTTTGATTTTCAATTTTGATTCCCCTGATGTTCTATTCGTCCATGAGTTTGGAACGATGGCATAATTATACCCCCTCACAATGGCTTTTAAAGGCAACTCTAAGGTTAAATTAAAATGAGGAGAAAGAAAAGGCTTAATCCCATCCATGGTACCTCTTTTGTATAATTTAAAAGCATTGGTACAATCGTTGTAATTTAACCTGAACAAAACTTTTACAATTAGGTTGGCGATTCTGTTGATTACTTTTTTTACTTTAGGATAATCATACACTTTGCCCCCTTTGTCCCAACGGCTACCAAAAACACAATCATAATCCCCTTCAAGCATTTTATTGTAAAACAAAACCAAATCTTCCGGATCGTCGGATAAATCGGCCATCATCACCGCGACACAATCACCTTGATAACGTTCTAATCCATAACGCACAGCATATCCAAAACCATTAGGCCCATGATTGGTTTCAAAATGGAGGGTTGGAATCGTCTGTTGTAATGCGAGTAAAATACTTGCCGTACGATCTTTTGAATTATCATTGGTCACAAAAATTTCATGCGGAATAGCATGCTTCACTAAAGTTTGATACAATGAATTTAAGGTTTGTGCTATGGAGCCCTCTTCATTGTAAGCAGGTATTACCACCGATAATTTCATATTTTAATCTTTTTATGAATGGGTATTTTAAGGTTTATACCATCAGACATCATTAACAAACTAACCACCAATTCTCCTTTAGGATATTTCAACAAATTGATTTCCTTGGTAAACCCACAATAGTCGTAATTACAATTTTCATTTTTAAAGATGGTAGTCACATCATTTCTAAGTTTGTTTTGTGTGAGTTCTATAAAGGAGTGAGACAAGGAATCTTCTAGTGATAACAAAATAGTGGTATTATAACTGTTTTTATTGGCAATAAGTACCCAACCCGTCACCACAAAAGTAGTGTCGCTAATTTTCTGAAATTGATCAATAGCATAACGTGTGTTGGAGGTATCAATATTGAATTTAATTTTACTCAACAAAGCCGTAAAATCAGTTTTTTTTGTTTTAAATATGTCAACACTATTGGCTTGAGACAATATCGATTGGGGTAATTCATCATTTCCGGGATAAAAAAGGGTGTATTCGGCCACGTTCCCTTTGTTAACCAAATCTATATTTCTTAGGGCAGAATTTACAATTTCTTTTTGATGCTGAATAACAGCATATCCACTACTATTAAAAATGATGGTCAGTAGCAAGGAAGGAATAAAGATTTTATAGTTAAGCTTTGATTGAAAACGTTCCATTAAAATCATTCCAATAATAATATAAATGAGGGTAGCATTAATCATATACCTTGAGGCCGATGCTTGAATTACCCCAAACCCAAATCTTGATAATGTTACGACAACAACCGTTAACACCATAAATACTAAAAACGAAAACAGCAAATAATTCGCTTGGTATAACTTTTTATAAAAAATAAACGTGATTCCCAAAAGCACTAATGCACCAATAATAATTCCGACGGTAGTCGTATGTTCAAAAAACAACACACCAATAAAATTCATGGGATATAAAAACAAATCTAATGGATGAGCGATAAAAGAGGCCATTAGAGAGGGGTGTTTCCCAATTTTCTGTAATCCAACAAAATATACAATAGCATTTAAAATCAATGCAATGCTAAAAACAATGATCGTTTTCCTTTTTTCTTGCTTTAATAACAATACGATAATGCCCGTAAAAAAAACCAATAATCCATTCCCACTTGTAAAAGTGGCAATGGTTGCAAATACAATTGCCCAAACTACAGATTGTTTTTTATCATTAAATAGAAAATAAAAAGAAACAAAAGCAAAGAGTAATACCCAAATATTCTGTAGCGATGCCATAGCCCAACAGCTGACTTCGGTGTATTTAAAATTAAATAAAAATATGGTAATCGGAATTAAAATAATTAACCTTTTCGCTATACTTTCAATCTTAAATGACTTGTATAAAACCACTAAAATACCAATTAGTGCGGCATTCCCGATTATAATTAAATGGACAAAATTGATTAGTCCAAAAATAGCATGGTAACCCAAGGCTACCATTTTCCCAAATATAATACGATGTTCATTATGTTGTTTAAATATAACACCACACTTCGAAAACACCGTATTTGCCTTTTCAAAATTGACTAAAAATAATAAAATAGCTTCATAATCATCGTAAATAGGAAAGTTAATTGAACTATTAATTACGGAAACAAAATAAAACATTATAGTCGCAACAATAACCAACAATGCAATGATAGACTTTACTGATTTCACTCTTTTCATGAAGCTATTTTAAAATAAATTACACCCTTTCAGCCATGCTATCATGGATTTGGGTTAAGATATCGTTGATGTCATATTTGTAATCCCAATGAGGATAATGGGCTTTGAATTTTGTTAAATCACTGATCCACCAAATATGGTCACCAATTCTATTGGTTTCGCTATAGCTATAATTCATTTTCTTGCCTGTAATTTTTTCAGACATTTGAATCGCTTCTAACATCGAACAATTAGAATGTCTTCCGCCACCAGCATTGTAGACCTCCCCTTGTTTTGGGTTTTGGTAAAAATGCCAAAACATATTGACGAGGTCGTAACTATGAATATTATCTCTTACTTGTTTTCCTTTGTAGCCAAAAATAGTATAGTGTTCTTCTGTAATGGCACATTTCATTAAATAAGAAAGGAAGCCATGCAGTTTTGCGCCAGAATGATTAGGACCGGTTAAACATCCGCCTCTAAATACGCCGGTATTCATGCCAAAATATTTGCCATATTCTTGTACTAATATATCTGCCGCTACTTTAGAAGCACCAAATAAAGAATGTTTACATTGGTCAATAGACATCAATTCGTCAATACCATTTGCAAAATAAGCATGGGTTTGATCTATTTCCCACCTCGCTTCTAATTCAATTAAAGGTAAATGATTAGGCGTATCGCCATACACTTTATTGGTAGAAGTAAAAATAAATACCGCTTCCGGACAATTTAACCTTGTCATTTCTAACAAATTTAAAGTGCCGTTGGCATTGACGGTAAAGTCGGTAAATGGTTCATTCGCAGCCCAGTCATGACTTGGTTGGGCTGCGGTATGCAGCACTAATTTAATGTCTGTGCCGTATTTTTTAAATATGACTTCTAAAGCGGCAACTTCCCTAATATCTGCTTTGTAATGTTCGTAATTAGGAACTTCGTTTTCTAGTTTTTGTTTGTTCCAAGCGGTAGAGGCCTCAGCACCAAAAAAATATTCCCTTAAATTATTATCAATTCCAATGATTTTGTCAAATTTTGATGAAAGAAATACGACGGCTTCACTACCAATTAATCCGGCTGAGCCTGTTACAATTGCGATATTCATGAAATATTAATTTAAAATATTAACAAGTTTTGATTCATTCTCTTTTAACCATTGATAAATGTCCTGCACAATTTGAGTTGGTTTTATCTTAGGTTTCCAACCGGTTAAGGCGGTTACTTTGGTATTATCGGTCAGGTAAATTCTGATGTCGGCAGCCCTATTTTCTGGCACTTCTGCGATGTCAATCTGATTACCGGTAACAGACTGGCAGATGGAAGTAAGTTCCTGAAGAGAAACACTAATTTCTTCGCCACCACCTACATTTAGGACTTGTCCGTTTACTTTTTCAAAATGATGTAATTGATAGTCAATCAACTCAAACAAATCATCTACATGTAAAATGTCTCTTATTTGTTTTCCTTTACCACCATAGCCGATATAACTTAAATTCTTTTTCCAAAAATGTCGAGCAACCCAAAGCACCATTACCCCTTGGTCTACTTTACCCATTTGCCAAGGACCAGTGAGTACGCCACACCTGTTGATTACCGTTTCTAATTTATAAAATTGGTTAAATTCATGAATCATTAGCTCTGAGGCTAGTTTAGTAGCCCCATACAATGAGCGATAGCCTTCCAATGAAAAATTTTCTGCAATTCCTTTTTCACTCACCCCCACTTGTGACTGGTTACTTGACAAAGCAAAGCGGGTATCTTTCTCTTCAAACAATAAATTTTCAATGTTTTCAATTGGATACACCCTACTTGTAGATAGAAAAATGAATTTCGCTTTACACTTTACGGCAAAGTACAAACAATTGATGGTGCCATTTAAATTTGTATTGATTAAATAACCTGGCGTTCCATCCATGCCTGCCATCACAGAGGGTTCTGCAGATGCTTCAATGATTACGTTCACATCATTGCCTATGGCATCAAAATCTTCCATGTTTCTGATATCACCATGCACAAAAGAAATATTGGCGAGTCTTAATCTTTCGATATTGAGCTCCGATCCTCTTCTTTTTAAGTTATCTAAGCAAACAATGGTATAGGCAGGATACTTTGTTTTAATACTAATGGCTAAACTAGACCCAACAAATCCGCACCCTCCGGTGATAAGTATTTTCATTAATTATTGATTAAAATTCAAATATAAGCTTTTAAAAAAAAATATTAAACATAAACCTTCATTTAAACACAAGTAAAACTGAAGCCCTCATTATTTTTTCAAGATCATATCAATTACTTTAGGAAAGTGCTCGAACTCTAGTTGATGAATTTTATGGGCCACGGCAAGGGCATCATCAGTAGGCAAAACAGCTACTTTTGCTTGAAATATAGCAGGTCCATCATCGTACTTTTCATTTACATAATGAATGGTAATACCCGTTTCTATTTCTTTATTGGCGACTACGGCTTCATGCACATGCATCCCATACATGCCTTTGCCACCAAACTTAGGCAACAAGGCAGGATGAATATTTACAATTTTAGCAGGAAATGCCTTCACCAAAGCGGCAGGAATCATCCAAAGAAAACCAGCCAAAATAATTAAATCGGTTTGGTCGTCAAGCAACTCTTGTACGATTATTGCGGCATCAGCAAATTCTTGTTTGTTAAAAACCCTAGTACGAATACCCAAATTTTTAGCTCTTTCTAATACATAAGCATCAGGCTTATTGCAGTAAACTTTCGTAAAAACAACTTGGTCATTGGAAGCAAAATAATTGGCAATATTTTCAACGTTACTGCCAGAACCTGAAGCAAATAGGGCTATTCTTGTCATTTTAGTACAGGGTAAAGCGTACAAAGTACAGGGTATAATGTCGAGTTTATTTTCTCTGTACACTGTACCCTGTACTAAATTTTAAAGTCCGATTTTTTTAAATATATCTTCAGCACTGTAAGTACCAGTAGCACCGGCTAAAGCAGCGTTGCTATATTGGGTAAGCACATGAGATACCATCCAAATAATTTCTGGCAAAGTATCTTCCAAGTCATCGTCTTTGTTGATCATGGTTACATGTCTGTAATACAACAAATTTTGATGCTTAAAAAAGCCAAACGCCCCTAAAGGAATTTGGGTATTGTAGGCCGTCAATAATTTCTCTAGTGTTGCATGAGCCGTTGGCGCTACACGATCGGTTAAGCACACAAAAAACTGCAACAATTCTGTATTTTCAAGCTTCTCCGCATATCCAGGCACAAAAGAAAGTTCTAGTTGCCAATCTCTGTCATCGTTTTCTTCTAAAGAAGACAAACCAATCAACAAGGTTTCTAATGGAGCATTAGGACCCGCCTTAATGACATTCGTTTTAAGATCGGCTTCCTTTAAAAGGGTTTCTAATTGCTCTAATTTTGATTTATTGTCTTCCATCATTGTAACCTGGTTAAATACTGTATAAACATATTTTTTTACTACCTATTGTAAAGCCAATCTTGAGGATCCATTTTTTGAGCATTTTTCCAGATTTGAAATTGAAGTTCGGTCACTTCATCTTTATCGGTATATACTTCGCCTATTAAATCTTTGGCACTTATTTTTTGACCGGTATTCACATTTACCGATTTCAATTTGGCGTATACGGTAAAATATTCTCCGTGCTGCACCATTACCACTTGGTTCATCCCGGGCACCGAAGCAACGGCAATCACTTTTCCTTTAAAAACCGCACGTACTTCTTCAAATCGGTTGGTTTGTATATCTATTCCTAAATTTTCTACTTCTACGTTTTTGAGGGTCGCATGGGCTTGTCGACCAAAAACATGAGAAATAAAGCCATGTTTAACAGGCCAAGGAAGCTTAGATTTGTTTTCAGCAAAATTGGCAGAAAGCGCAGCGGCTTCTGGGGTAAGGGTAATTTTGTTTCCTGCGGTTTCTTTGCCTCCACTTGCGGCTTTGCGACTTCGTTCAATTTCTTTACGCACCATGTCGGCGATGAGCATATCGAGCTTTCTCACCGAACGTTTTTTGTCTTCAAGGTCTTGTTTTACCTCCTTTTCTTTTTGAGATAGTTCTTTAACGACTTTACTTTTTTCGTCTTTCAGCACATATAAAT
The DNA here is from genome assembly GCA_044357485.1 of Cytophagales bacterium. Taxonomy (GTDB): domain Bacteria; phylum Bacteroidota; class Bacteroidia; order Cytophagales; family UBA9547; genus CALPQG02. The sequence continues at coordinate 10,247 of JBIKPL010000003.1, read as the reverse complement.
TGGTATTTTCAACTTGTTGCACTTGTTTTAAGCCTAGCTTTTCTTCTTTTTTATGAATGATATCATGCTTCTTTTGTCCCAATTCTGAAGAAAGACTACGGATATGTTCTGCTTGCTTTTTGCGTTCGGAGGCATATTGTGTCATGTATTTAAGACGCATGACCATTTGAGAAAAGGTTTTAGAGGCAAATATAAAAGTAAGCTTATCGTAACTGTTATTGGCTTTTGCGGCTGCGAAAACCATAGCCGCATATTCTGTTTTGAGGTTTTCTAAATCTTGCTGCAGGGTAGTAATATTGACTTCGATGTGTTGTACTTCGCTATCGAGGAGGTTAATTTCTTCGGCTATAATTTTTATTTGTTTTTCACTGGTCTGAATTTTCTTGGCGATTGCATTGAGTTGACCCACAGAGGTTTTTTTCTGTTTTTTGGTCTCCTCCAAAATCCTATTGGCCTCCTCAATTTTGCGTAAGTTTTCTTTTTTTTCTCTTTCTAATTCAGCCCTTGATTTTTGAGCCATAGACGTACTATTTAACGCCAGCGTAAGTACCGCAAATACCAGTAATACAATCTTATTTGCGCACATATCTATTCGGGATATTGAATGGAAACTTAAGGTTTAAATCATTTAAGTCAACCTTATTATGGTTAATCACCATGTGAGTTTGGTGTAGGCCAGTTAAATCAGTATACTTAATATTGATGGCGTTGTTGTAAGCAAAAAGCATATTGTTAAGGCTATTGAAATTGGCAAAATTAATTTCGGCACTACCATACCCTTCGTTTTGTTTAACGTCTAATTTTTCAAGTTTGCAGTTTGCAATATTAATTTGATTATTAATGGTCAGCGCCTTTTCAGTTTGGGTTAAGCTTACAATTAACGCCTGCCTGTTTACCTTATCTTTGATTCTTTGAAGGAGAGGGGTATTGCCAACCAATAGCGCTTCAATGATATCAAAAGTTAAATCGATGTTGAGTTTTTGCCCTAATTCTTGAATACTATACGCCGAATAAGACTTTTCAAGTTTATTGATATACCAAATTGAATCTTTTGAAATCATTGCCCTAATGCCTTCAAAACCTAACATCGAACCCGAAAGCCAAATTAAACTGTCTTTTTTAATTCTTATGCTAAGATTAGCACTCACGTTGGTTTGGCCATCGTTGTAATCAACTTTGGCTTTAGCACTAAAAGTGGTGTACACCAAATTATTGATGCAAATTTTATCCATCGGAATGATGGTATCTTTTTTAATTTCTTTTTCAGTAACAGTACTGATGGCAGGTTGTTTTCTACACGCAAATAAAAATACGCTTGCGGCCATCAAAGTGAGGAGTAGCCTATTCATATAAAATTTTGTCTGCAATTTTTTTATCAATAAATCCGCTGGTGTCGCCTTGTTTCTTGGCTGACTTCCAATATTCAAGGGCTTTTTCTTTTTGACCTATTTGAAACAATACGTCACCATAATGTTCGGTGATGGCCCCGTTTTCAGTTTTAGTCATGGCCTTTTCGAGGTATACTTTTGCCCCTGCATAATCTTTCATCACATATAAAATCCAACCATAGGTATCAAGGTAAGTGGGTTCATCAGGATACGCTTCGATTACTTTTTGACAAAGTTGTTTGGCATACTCAAGTTTTTCTTTCCTTAGCGATAAGAAATAGCTGTAATTATTTAACACATGGTAATTTTCCGCATCTTTGCTTAACACTTCTTCATAAGCCGCATCTGATTTAGGATAATTTTTTAGACCATTATAAGCATCACCCAATTGCGCATTGACTTGGCCAAGCAACAGGTCTTGGTCACGACCTAATTTTTTGGCTTCTTCTAAACTATAGACCGCCTTTGTATAGTCTTTTTTGATTAAATTACCTGTACCATTGTAAAACCAAGCCAAAGCCTGATTGGGATATAATTCTATGGCTTGGGAAGAATGTTTTATCAAACTATCCGTCAAATTAAGTTCAGCGTCAATGGTAATGGCTTGTTGCCAAATTTTAAACACCCCACTATTGAGTTTTAAAGCCCTAAGGTATTCGGTTAAACTTTCTTTTTTCTTATTGTTAATCAAAAGCATATCCGCTAATACGGCAACTGCTTTGGCATCATCAGGGTGTACTTTAGCGGTGATTTCTGCTAATTTCAGGCTTTTACTTTTGGTTTCTTCATCAGCTCCGCTGTTCACCAAATCAACAATCATATTGATTTTATCATCACTCGACAAACGAATATTTTGAAAAGCCAAGTCCAATTCTTCCTCCGCCCTTTTGTTATCTCCTTTGGCTTTGTACAAATCGCAAAATAAAAGTCTAGCCAAAGGTTCGTCTTTGTCGTTATCAAGTACGGTCGTTAAAATTGAAGCGGCTAAATCAAGTTTTTCGTTGTTGATTAATATTTCTGCCAATTCAAGTTTGTACCTATTTTCACTTGGGAAAGCACTGATCAGTTTTTGACCTTCTTCAATTACCTTGTCAAGCTTATTGATTTTTAGATACAACTGTTGTTTTTGCATCGTCATTTCTTCTGAAACGCCATAAATTTGTTCTGCTTTGTCAAGCACGTCTATGGCTTCTTGCATTTTATTGCTATAAGCATAAAGGGCCGCGAGGTCAAAATAAAACTCATTAGAATGGTTATCTATTTTCAACAACCTTTCTAAGACCTCAATGGCTTCTGGGAAAAGTTTTTTGCTTTCATAAAGTTCAGCCAACAGCACATAATAGTATTTATTATGAGGATCTAAGGCCAAGGCATTTTTTGAAAAATTAATTGCTTGTGTAGTGTTGCCTAACTTGGCAAGGCATTCGGCAATTTTAAAATTGGTTGCAGCACTTTTAGGCTGCATGGTCAATGTTTTTTCGAAAAGAGGTAAAGCTTTGTTGTAATTTTCGAGGTTAAATTCTTTATTGCCTTCGATAAAAAAACTCTCGGCATCCAAGCGATGTTCGATGCTTTCTTTGTTCGTTTTTTTAAACCATTTAAAAAAGTTTTGGGCACCCATATCATGGGCACCCAATAACAAACAGCTGTATAAAATTAGCGCTAAACAGCGACTATTTTGGTTCATGTTGATTTATGCTTTGAAAACATTATAGTCTCCTACACTTAGGTCGACTGATTTACCCTCAAAAGTAGCAAAATTACCCAACATTGAGTTGGTAATATTGGCATTTTTTATGGTAGCATTTTCTTGAACAATACTATTGGTGATAATAGTGCCCTCAATCACCGATTTATTTCCAATGGAAACATGCGGGCCCACTACTGAATTTTTAATTACTACCCCTTCACCAATGTATACTGGTTGAATAAGTACCGAATTTTCAAGTTTTGCAGAAGCAGCAACAAGCGGCGTATCTTTGATATACTCTAAATAACGTTGGTTGGTATTTACCGTTGAATCTTTGTTGCCACAATCTAACCATTCGGTTACTTTACCTGGCGTAAAATTCAGCCCTTTGTTTTTCATGTTTTCAAGGGCATTGGTGATTTGATACTCTCCTTTGTCTTTGATATCATTGTCTAACAAATACTTAATTTCTTTTCTTAGGTTAGCCCCATCTTTGAAATAATAGATGCCGATAATGGCCAAGTCAGAAACAAAGGTTTCAGGTTTTTCTACGAAATCAGTGATATTTCCGGCAGCATCCAATTTTACTACCCCAAACGGGCGAGGATCTTCTACGCTTTGAACCCAAATAATACCTTCTTGGTTCGTATCCAACTGAAAATCAGCCTTGAAAAGTGTGTCTGCAAAAGCAACAACCACTTTGTCGTCCATAGATTTTTCGGCACAATAAATAGCGTGAGCCGTTCCTAAAGCTTCTTCTTGGTAATAGATGGTTCCTTTTGCTCCAACAGATTCGGCAATTTGAATCAGTTTAGCTTCCACTTCTTTACCAAATTTACCAATAATGAAAGCAACTTCGTCTACTTGTTCACCACAAACCTTGGCAATATCTTCAACCAAACGTTGCACAATTGGCTTTCCAGCAATAGGTACTAAAGGTTTTGGAACAGTAAGTGTGTGAGGGCGCATACGTTTGCCCATACCAGCCATAGGAACAATTATTCTCATATTTTTGATTAATTTGATTGAATAAATATTTTAATTTTTTTTTCGATGAATGAGTTATCGGATTAAAGTTGAAAATACTCAACATTCAACACTAAAAACCCAACACTATTTTCCGGTGCTTCCAAAACCACCTGCTCCTCGCTTTGTTTCCCCGATTTGTGCGACTTCAAGGAAGCTAATGCGCGCATGGGCGGCAATCACCATTTGGGCAATTCTTTCACCGTCGGTTATTACGAAATCATGGGCCGAAAGGTTTACCAACAATACTTTTATTTCCCCACGATAATCCGCATCAATGGTTCCCGGACTGTTTAAAACGGTGATGCCGTGTTTGTAAGCCAGTCCACTTCTTGGTCTAATTTGTGCTTCATAGCCCGCAGGAATTTCCATAAATAAACCCGTAGGAATCAAAATTCTTTCCAAGGGTTTGAGTATGATATTTTCGGAGAGGTTGGCACACAAATCCATACCTGCAGCCAAAGCGGTTTGGTAGTCAGGAAGTTGATGCTTTGAATTATTAATTACTTTTACAGTCATCGTTGTCGCTTAAATTCTTTTTCGAAAAAGCATATTTTTTCGTGAAAATGCAAATGGGAATACCTATTACGATTTTTTGTTGAATTTTATTTCTTTAAGATATACAAACACAACGAAGGGAAATAAAAACATATTGGCAACAAAAATGGCTAACCCTTGATGTTGAATCACCCAATATTTTTGAAGCCCAACGAGTAAAACCGCTAAACCAATATACATGAGCGCAGGACCAACTTGGTAAGGCACAGGAAAATATTGATTGCCAAAATAATAACTCAAGACCGCAATGCTTGCATAACAAATTAAGGTAGCATAAGCCGCCCCTAAATACCCGAACATTGGAATTAACCAAAACAAAAAGAACAAGGTAATGCCAGCACCCACCACAGTTAATATAGTACCGAAATAGGTTTTATCTGTTAATTTATACCAAACCGACAAATTATAATATATACCAAGAAATAGATTCGCCAACAACAATACCGGCACCACATTTAAGCCACTACGATAGGATGCTTGTCTTAAAATGTATTGTAAGGTATCTAAATTAATACTTATCAATAAAAAGATAAAGGCACAAACAATCACAAACCAATGCATTACCCTTGCATATACATCAGGGGCATTTTTATCTTGAGACCTGGCAAAAAAGAAAGGCTCCGAAGCATACCTAAAGGCTTGAATGGCTAATGACATAAAAATGGAGAGTTTATAGCAGGCGCCATATATTCCAACGGCAGCCAATGTTGAAATGCCGGGATAATAATTGACGGGCAACAATTGTTTTAACAAAATTCTATCCAGCACCTCATTGACCATACCCGCCAAGCCCATAAACAAAAGTGGATAGGCATATTGCAACATCGGTTTCAAAGTGCTTAAGGTTAAGTTAAACCTAAAAACCATAAATAAGCGAAACAAAATAGGAATCAACAGGGCGTTAGCGATTAAGTTAGCTAAAAAAACATAACTTACATCAGGTTTCCCAAAAAAGGAATCAGGAAAATAAGTAGGAATAAACACCAATAAGGCATAATTCAACCCAATATTCAACATGATATTGGTCAATTTAGCACTTGCAAAGTAGACGGCTTTCCCTTCTAATCTTAAACGCGCAAACGGAATGGCCACAATGGCATCGATCGCTAAAATAAGGGCAATCCAAGTAATCAAATAGGCTTGATGAGGATATTGCAAGGCATTGGCAATCGGTTGAGCAAAAACAATCAAAACAATACTTAATACAATACTAGACACCATGATGGCACTCAAAGACACATTGTAAATACTGTCTTTTTGCACACTGTCTTTGGTGGCAAACCGAAAATAGGCCGTTTCCATGCCGTACGTAAACACCACATTCAAAAAAGCAATGTACGCATACAATTCAGTAACAATACCAAAAGCTTCCGGAGCAAAAATATGGGTGTAAAATGGAACCAGTAAATAGTTAAGTGCCCTACCCACCATGCTGCTTAAGCCATACAAGGCAGTTTCGGAAAGTAATTTTTTGAACATGGTTGTTTTGAAAATTTATAACCACAAATATAGGTATGCGATTGGATATGTAAATAAGCAAAAGGATTTTCTTTTGAAGAGGAAGGTTGGTGATTGGCTTTTTGGCATTTGGCTATTAGACATTTTCAATGTCTAATCCCTATCGTAGGATTTTCAATCCGGCTTTATACATTTCGGATTACAAATCCTTCGGTAGGGCTTCCGAATTGCAAATTCAATGTCGTTTAGTTAAGTTTTTTGTGATTTTAATATCCGTGACAATCTGCTTAATAGGCTATTCGACATTTTCAATGTCGAATCCCTATCGTAGGATTTTCAATCCGACTTTATACATTTCGGATTACAAATCCTTCGATATTGCTTCCGAATTGCAAATTCGGAAGAGCAGATTCCGAATTGCAAATTCGGAAGAGCAGAATTGCAAATTCGAAAGAGCAGCAAATTCGGAAGAGCAGAGAGCAGAAAAGCAGAGTTGGTGAGTATTCCATTGGATATAAATATATTGTAAACAATTATAGTATATTCGTGCTTCTTAAATTTTATGATGATGTATAAAGGTATATTTTATTATCAATTAGTATTTTTTATGCTAATTCAAATGATGTTTGTTCAATCAGCATTTTCAACAACGCTAGCAGAAAACCATGTAGTTTTAGTAGAAATCCCAGCATTTTCTTTAGAACCAATCAATGATACTGTCTGTGAAAATCAAGAAGCCAGCTTTATTGTTTCCGCCAGCTTTGCAAATTCCTTTCAATGGCAAGTTGATAAAGGTGCTGGTTTTGTTGACTTGGCAAATGATGCTCAGTATTCGGGTGTAACGTCGAATCAGCTTACTGTTGTAATGACAACTTTAACTTTGAATTCGTATTCCTATAGGTGTGTTGCAATAGGTGTGTCAAATGTAAATTCATCAGTTGTTAAATTAAAGGTAAATCCTCTCCCAGTGATTACAAGTGAAAATACGGCAACGACGTGTAACAATGTACCGTTTACCTATACCGTCACCACCGGACTTGAAATAACGCCAACGTTCAAATGGATGCGAACACAAATTGGTGTCAATTCAGCCAATTCAGGAACGACCAATGATTCGTTCACAGAAACGTTAAGTAGTTCCACTTCAGCTGTAGCTACTTACAAACTTAATGCTACCACAGCAGAAGGTTGTACCAATGCAATTGATTTTCTTTTATATGTAACAATCTCCCCTTTACCAACAGGTAAATTAAGCATTGTCCCTCAAGCCTGTGATGGTGATAGCCTAATTTTGACCGCTACACTTACTGGAACCGCACCATTTGACTATACCGTATCTGGTGAAGGAATGACCCCAGAAACCATCAGTGCAAGTAACTTAAATATTACCACAAGAAATGTTGCACCAGAAGTAGAAACAGCTAATTATTCCATCACAAACTTAAAAGATGCTACCGGATGTACAAGTGTAAGCATGACAGGGGCGGCTATACAAATCAACCCTTTGCCTGGCGCAATAATAAGTTATGACCAAACTATTTGTCAAGGAACTAGTGCCAAAATTGACTTTGATTTGAGTAATGGCACTCCTCATTACAATGTCGTTTATACGTATTATGCTGTTGCTTCTCCAGAAACAATTACGACTGTTACTTTGAGCAATTTAACAAGTTTGTCAGATACGTTACAGGTTAATCCTGCTTCTTCTACAGTGTACAAAATAGTATCTGTAACAGATAGCAAAGGTTGCAAAGCGATGCTAGACCCACTTAATGAAGCAATCATTTCCATAACCCCAAGACCAAATGTGGTGGCTAACTTTCCTAGTGCTGTTATTTGTTCTGGTAATTCTCCCAATATTTCTTTAAGTTCTACTGTTATCGGAACAGAAAGTGAAACATCTTTCAAGTGGGTAATTACAAATCCATCAAATTCATTGGTTGGATTTTCGAACCCCGGGAGTGGCAATTTTATTACCGATGAAATCATTAATAATTCTGGTTTTATAGAAACTATAAAATATACGGTAACACCAAATTATTTAGGTTGTTCAGGCACTTCCAAAGATGTTTCAGTATTGATAAGACACAAAACGATGCCTATATTATTTGACCAAAGTAATATATGTACGGGCACCAAACTTAAATTAAAGACAAACAGCTTCCCCGTGGGAGAAGGTGCTAGATATATTTGGACTTTAGACCCTCCTATAAACACAACTAGTGATGCGGACACTTTAGCCTTTACCTTAGCCCAAGATGAAGTAGTACAAGTAACCTATATTGACTTGTGTGGCACATATAACACTTCAGTTGCTGTAGCTTTAAAAGTAAAAGAAGCGGTAGCAATTAAGTATGTATATGTTGACAGTTGTTTGGGTTTTGATACTAAATTTACACCTGTTAATTTAAGTAGCGCTGAAAATACCACCATTATTGATGGTTGGAAATGGAAATTGGGAAACTTAGGTTATCCTCTTGAAGATAGTATAGTAACAACATTTGCAGACCCGCAGGCTTCGTTTAAGTTTGGTGCTGCCGATGTATTTAATGTAACTTTAACAGCCTTCTCGGAAGGGTGTGAAGTTGGGAAAACAATTCAACCATTGAAAATAAATGGTCAATTTTGTACTGTTGGAATCGAAAATTACAATTTAATGTCTGCTGGTATTTCACCCAATCCTGCAACTGACCTTATTAAAATTACTTTAACGACGAATATTTCAGGAACGGTTTCTCTTGTAGATTTGAATGGGAATATTGTATTAAGTAAAACTGTTTCCGGAGACCAATGTAGTATCGACACCACTTACATTGAAAATGGGGTGTACGTTTTAAATATTACCACCGCATCAGAAACTGTAACAAAACAAGTAGTGCTTGTTAAGTAGGCTGCTTAAAACAGTTTTATAATTGACAATGAATAGTTTATGATATAAATTTTTAAAGTAAGTGCTCGCCATTTTACTTCGCATACAAAATCAAGAGATAGTATTATGTGCGAAAAAACTGTATTCAGCAGGATTACAAATCCTTCAATATTGCTTCCGAATTGCAAATTCGGAAGAGCAGGGAGTAGGCTATTCGACATTTTCAATGTCGAATCCCTATCGTAGGATTTTCAATCCGACTTTATACATTTCGGATTACAAATCCTTCGATATTGCTACCGAATTGCAAATTCGGAAGAGCAAAATTGCAAATTCGAAAGAGCTGAGAACAGGCTAAAATGAACCAAAGTAATACCAACTTTTACCCCTCTGCAGGCAAAAACAAATCGAGCATCAATTTTTTATCTTCTCCCACAAACAAAATTTCTTGCACTTTCATAAGGTGTGAACCAAAATGATTGTCTGTAGAAAGGTAGGTTTCATCATGATACATACTGTTACATTTCAACAACTTATACTGATTTTCGACCACATCATACACCAACACTGGGTTAAAACCTTGATGATTGGGACTAAATACAAAAATAAATTCAGGATAATCAAACAAGGCTAAACCTTGTAAATGTGGAATGCTATTGGCATTGTAAAACTCATATTTTAATCGGATAGTTTTAATTCCTTTATGAAACAAATAAACTTGCATAACCGCCAAGTAATGCTCCATCTTTTCTAAAGGAGAAGGAAGGGAATTAAACTTTGCCAATGGCTCCCATTGGTTGCTGTATAGGCTTAAAAATTCAATGGCAGGTTTTCCGATGGCCAATTTATAATCAAACATAGGATAATGTGGGGCAAAATAGCCCGGATAGAAAAAAGATTTTCCTTCTTGAATACAGAAAGCAATTTTATGGTAAATTAAATACTTCCCTAAACTGTGTTTTTTATAGGCAGGATCATAAAAACTCACGATGCCTGCGGCGGTGTGGGTTCCTAAATCAAAATAACCGACTGCAATTAATTTCTCCTGATGATAAATACACACTTCTTTGGTGTCGTAGATATTCAATGCGCTGTCGCCAAACAAAAGAGATTGCAGCGAAGAAGAGGTTTCAAATTTTATCCCCGTTTTATACAGTTGAAACAAGGCTTCTTTTTCTGCAGTAATATTGGCTGCTTGAATGCGAACTTCGAATGACACATTTAACTTTTTCAACTTCTTAAAAGTCGATTCTTCTTG
>JBIKPL010000336.1:0-3741 GCA_044357485.1 Cytophagales bacterium | reverse complement strand
ATTTGAAAGTGCCGATAAATTTATTCCTATACCAGTATTACCGGCCACAATATTTTTGTCAGCGGCAAGGGTTCCTCCAATGGTATTGTAAGCAGCGTTGGATAAATCAATACCATTTCCACCATTCGGTACCGTGCCAGCAGCACTGTTTCCTAAGCCTACAATATTAGCCTTAATAACATTAGGCAAAGCCAATGTTCCGGCACCAATCAAGCTTATACCGTGCGAACTACTATTGCCAACCGTGTTTACATTAAGGGTATTGCCATTTGAAGCATTTATTAAAATACCAATAACTTGTTTCGCCCCAGCAGGTGCACCAATACCAGCAGAAGTAGTACCCACTAAATTGTTTGAAAGCGTATTGGTGTTTGAAGCCGCCAATAAAGAAATACCGTTCAGGGTATTGCCAGAAACAATATTTCCATCGGTTGCTAAAGGTCCCCCAATAATATTGCTACTAGACCCCGTTAATGAAATCCCATCTTTTCCGTTGGAATAAATTGTGCTTCCATTTAAACCAAAGCCAATGATATTTTTTGCAATGGTATTGGTATTGGCACTATTTAGCTGAATTCCATTTTCAGTATTTCCTGAAATAAAGTTTTTAAAAACAGTACCAATGGTATTATTGTTTGCCAAGGCTGTTATATCAATCCCATTTTTACCATTTGGAATAGAAGCATTTCCATTACTATTCAAACCAATGATATTCGCATCAATGCGGTTAAAATCGGAATTATTGGTTAGCGCTATCCCATTTCCTGAATTACCAGAAATTAAGTTTCCATCTGCGGCGATTGTACCACCTATAATATTATTGTTACATCCATCAAGGTTAATTCCATCTTCGCCATTTGGCAAAGCCAAAGCAGCATTTGCCGTTGCTGCAACAAGGCTATAAGAATCTTCATTGGTACCAATTACATTTTTTGAAATGGTATTGGGAGTTAAAATACTAGTGGCTTGCAATACTTTAATACCATGTGAAGTATTTGCAGAAATCAAATTGCCAATCAATTTATTGTTGTTGGCCCCAGTCATGGAGATACCAATGGTATTAGGCATGGCTATTTTTCCTGTGGCGTCTGTACCAATTCTGTTATAATATACATCGATGTCTTTGGCACTGTTTGTAATTTCAATACCATTCAAAACATTCCCAGAAATGATATTTGATTTGGACGAAAAAGCAGAAGCGGTATTGTCACCGATGGATACGTTAGAAGTTTGGTCTAAATATACCCCATGACCACCATTGGCAAGTATGCCTGACTTGTCTGTTTTTAAGCCTATGATGTTTCCTTGTAAAGAAATCATATCGGCGGATAAACTTGACTGAGAGTTCCCAAATTGTACCCCGTCTCCAGTATTTCCAGAAATTGTATTGTTTAAAATCGTAATCTTACTTGATTTTACCGCATTGATCCCATCCCCAAGATTGGGAGCACTGGCTAAACCTGTTAAATTTGTACCAATATAGTTACCCTCAATTAATGTAACCACTGGAATTGCAGGAGGATTGATGGTACCATCATTCGGATTAATGTTATTCAATAAAATACCATTGGTTTTATTGCCAGAGATATAGTTTTTGTATAAAGTATTGGCCGTGTATACCGTAGCCGAACTGCTTACTATGGGTGAAAAAGCAAGAGGCGAACGTCCAACGACCGTACCAAATGATTCTGATATTTGAAGACCGTTCATCACATTGCCCATGGTACTGCCCGCTTTGTCGATCCCTAAATAATTATCAAAAACATAGTTACTGTCTGAACCTGCTTTTAGAATATCGTTTTCATTCGGGTTAGCCGTTTTGTTAATCAATACCCCTGCGGTAATGTTAATCCCATTGCCTTTGTTAAACAACACCACGTTACCCGACAACTCCCCATTTGAAGAATTATTGGCGAATAAAATACCATCTCCCCCATTGTTTTTATCTGTCAAAGAAACATCGGTACCCACTAAATTGGAGCGTACCACTGTAGAACTACTGTTCAATACATAAATACCATGGGATACATTTTTGATGACGGTATTGCTTTCAATTAAGTTATTGGTATTGGGGATACCATAATTGTCGTATAAATAAATACCAAAACTACCATTGGCTTCTACTGTGTTCCCTTTCACCACATTGTTTGAATTACCACCCAAAGAAATTTTAATGCCACAGTTTTGGGTAGAGCCTGCATTAAAAGAAGACGTATTATTAGTAATGGTATTACCACTATTACTTACCGATAATAATATCCCATGTTCTTTATTGGTATTTGTGGTATTATTGTTAATCACATTGTTATCGCAGTTACCCACCATCTTTAAACCACATCCAGCACCGGTAGTACCATTCCCACTTAATGTACATCCATCCACTTTACTGCCCGTTACCCCTTTAAAAATAGCAATTACATTGGCAATGGTTTCATTAAAATAGCCCACTTTACTTACATAATTATATCCGGTAAACAAAATACCGTGTTCACCATTATTACTTGAGGTAGTATTTAATATTTGAATATTACTGGCTTGAGAAAACTGTATCCCAGACCCTGTATTTCCAGTAGCAGTACACCCGCTAAGTGTTACATTATTAACCCCTTTAGAGGTTCCTGTACACAAAGGTGCCCATGGCTGAGCGCCACCTGCATAAGTAGAGTTGAAAATACCTGCTCCTTTGTTGTTTAAAAATTTACAATTCGTAAAGTTAATATTCGTAAAGGACGGTAAGCCATTGGAATCATCTGAATCAGTGATACAAACCCCTGCTCCTCCAACTGTCGCATTGGTAAAAGTTAAATCTTTGATGGTAATATTACTCCCTGTAACCACAAGCACGTTTACTTCCCACGAATTACCCAAATAACCCGTCCAATCTAAAATATTGCCATTTCCATTGATGGTAATATTATTAACAGCTGTTGTATTAGTACCCGTTAATACCCAAATAGGGTCATTTGCAGAAGGTGCATTCGCAGCCCCTAAACTTAAGTGTTTATAAACCGTACCTGCTGGGGTGGTAAAGTTAATTACATATTGATTGCCGGCCACATTACAATTCTGTAACGCATAAGGCAAAGTACCTGCTAAACCAGGATTCATAGAAGCATTATTATTTACAGTATAGGTAATTAATGCCGCATTACCCTCAAAAAAGCCTAAGGCTAACAATAATACTACTAAATAACGAAGAATAGGCGTATAAATTTTTCTCATAAGCGAGTGGGATTACTTATTATATGATGTGGGATTCAATTACAAGTGTAGTGATTTTTTAGGGATTTTCTATTGCTTAATGCAGAAATTTATGCCTAAAGTAACCCCCAAAAATCAAAATATTTAGTCGCTAAATGATTACATAGCTATTAATAATTACAAAAAATGGCTTCATAAATATTACACATCTATTTATCAGCAATTTACAAACAAAATATTATTTCAAAATTCGTAAAACTTTTTGATTGGGTTTTGCGTTGGAGTAAAGCTTTGTAGTTCTTTCGAATTTGTAATTCGGAAGCGAATCCTAAGATAAAAATCTTGAAATTATAAAATTCTAACAGCGAAAAAAAGAAAATCCATTCTTATCCCAGGGCAAACGCATTAAAATAAATTCAACAAAAAACCTCACCCCAACCCTCTCCAAAAGGAGAGGGAGCTGACCATTAATCATAAATTTGTGATTAATTCATAGAAAACTTACTCGTTTTCAAAAACTAATGATGATTTCATCGGGAT
>JBIKPL010000335.1:0-3746 GCA_044357485.1 Cytophagales bacterium | reverse complement strand
AACCTTAAAGTGCTCTAATAAACCTTTAGGGAAAATATGTGATAAATATTCTGATTCCAAGCTAATATCGTTTCAGCAAAGATAGCTTACTCCCCACAATATACAAGTGAGCCAAATTAATATGCTAAAATAGCCACTCCATTTAATTGAAATAATTGGCTAATTCGCTTTGCGTTAGCGGGAGAGACTTTGTTTGAGCTTCCCGAAAAATCGGGACGAGTGCCGATCACGAGACCGAAGGGAACGCCCTACGAAATGAATAGCTTATCTATGCTATTTAAATCAAACTATTGCACCACTTTAATGAAATAAAATCAAATACCCTTGCATTTAAACGGTTAAAGCAATGGGTTAAATTTCTAAAAATCAACAAATAAACTGTTTTTCAGCAGCTCCTATTTACCCTAATAAAATATTGTGTTTAGCGCTATTACATGGTAAAGCGCCAAACACAATATTAAAACGCCTAAAAGCCTATTTCAAAATTACAATTTGTGCTACAGAGGTAAATGTTGCAGTCGTTATTTTTACCACATACACGCCGCTTGAAAAATCAGCCGTTGCAAAACTTAATGTAGCGTCGTTAAAGGCTTTTTGATAAACATTCAGGCCATTTACATCGCTAATTGTGAGGAAGCCAGTGGTGATTTCATTTAAGTTGATGTGCACAACCTCCTTGGATGGATTAGGATACACTGTAAATTTAGTAGATTGATAATCATCTATATCTGTCACAATATTTATTTGACGGCAACTAGAAGTATCTGTACAAATTTTATGCACAATTACAGCATAATTTCCGGGAGAAGTAGGGGTAAACGATTGGTTGGTTTGTTTGTCAATTGGCAAGTTATTATTATTACAATCAATCCATTGGTAAATGGCATCTGCTTGGTTTGCCGTAAGTACATTGTGAAGCACCGTTACTGAAGTATCAACTGATTGTACATTCAATTTTACCCATTTGGTATTGGTTGTACACTTGATAGGCGTCGAAACGGCTATCGCACGATACCAAGTAGAGGTCTCTGCAGTGTAATTTAAATTGGTAGTCGTATTGGCAATGTCTATATAAGTATTTGGTTTGGTAGTATCAGCCGCTTGTTGCCATTTAAGCACGGTTGAAACAGGATTGTTTGCCAATTCAAAATAGATGGCTTCATTGATCCCTTTACAAATGCTATAGTCAGATGGTTGAGTTGCAATTACTGGACGATCACAACACAAATTGGTAGTCATCGAATCGGCAACAGTACACGTCAATTCATCTACAAAAACAAAACCACCAAATGGGCCATTATAAGCACTCGCATATTTTGTAGACCCTACAACGCTTGCAACGCCTGTGATAGTTGAATTTGCAGATTGGTATGATCCACCATCATCAACACTCACCCCACTTTTGTAAACCATAAAATAGGTGCCCGGTGCTAAAGATTTATTTATCGATATTTTCGTTGACGCATTACAAGTCGTCACCGCTAAAGCACCAGAAGCTACCAAAGTTCCACCAACAGCACCTTTTCTTAATTCCCAATTGACATTGCCTTTGCAGGTATTGCTATAAGAAACAGGAATTGTATTTACTGTTGCTAAAAAAAGTTTTTTATACACAACAAAACTAGTGTTTTCATTGGCTGAACTTGGGCTACCAGGATATATGGTTAGCGCGCCAATGCTTGCATAAGTCGCACCAACAGGTTCTGCCCAATAATTGGTTGCTGAATTTCCATTATAAGTTGCACTGATTTGTAATAAATTCGCATTGTTTACATTTGGGTCTTTATCGAACCATTTGTAATTATTTGCTAAAGATCCTATAGCGGATAAAGAAGGATTTGGACACGTTGGGTTTAAAATTATGTCAGCCGCTTGATAGTCAATTATTGCAAGCGTATCAACTTGTATTTTAGCATAATCACATGCATCATAACTGGTTACTTTAATGGGAATTTTACCTGGAAAATTAAATACATGGCTTACCTCATTTCCGGTGATGGTCGCATTTTCAATTTCCCATGAGGTGATTTTAGTAGGATTAGAAGAAAATCCACTATTTATTGTTATTGATAAGGGAACATTTTCACCAACACAAATTTTAGCTTTTGGAAAAATTTCATTTCCAGCAGTAATTTTACGCACATTGGCCACAAATGATTTTGTAAAAGTAGGTAAGCCAAGGCCTAATCTTTGATTGTAATTGGTATTGGCAATACTGATATATTTGTTGTCAAAGGTGGCACTAGAAGATTGAGGAGCTACAATTGCGCCTATATATTGTTGTCCTACGCTACTCCAAGTTGATAATTGAGTGGCATAAATAATCCCATCACTTCCTATTTGTAATTGTCCAAATTTTTGTAAAGCACTCAATGCGGAGCCTATGTTTTTTTCTGTTCCTTTGATGGTCGCAGAAACGCCAGAACTAATATCATATTGGTAAACCACATTGGTGGCATTGTTATCAGTATTGACATATAAATAATTACCTGACATTGGGAATTCAGCAGAATAAGCATTGGTTAATGCCCATTGCGTGATATACGAAATTTCACCAGAAGTATTGTTAAATGAAAATAAAGACACAACTCCTGCACCCACCATTACAAATTTTGTATAACAGTTATTGGCCTTTAAATATACATCATAATCACAGGCACCTAAAATAGGACTATCCGTTATGCTTGTGGAGCTTGGTGTGGCAATAGAGGCATTGGTCACTTTTGACACATTGAAATTGTTGTTGTTTCTGTCTTTGGTAATTAACCAATAATTGCCATCAGAAGAAGGAACAGCCATTTGAGCTTCCGTTATGCCAGATGCTTTTAAAACCGTTTCTGCACTAACCGTGACAGTCGAATCATTGACTGTCACCATGCGGTACCTACTTCCTCTATCAGAACCAACAGCTACAGCACCTGAACAACTTAAAGACGCAGCATCAGTAGTGGCCAAAAAGTATTGGTTTTTAGCGCCTGGAACAGGAATTATAATATTACCCTGTGAAGCAGTTGCCGTAGACGATAAAGCACTTGTGATTAATTTATTTGATTTATCATAAAGATTTGTTCCATTGGTATAAAACAAAAGATTTCCATACATATCAGACATTGTTGCACTTGCTTCAAGTGTATTGCCATCGTCAATCGTATTTCCATTAGCAGCAACACTTGGTGGATTTGTGTTGAAATTCAAGGTAGTATTCACACCAAAAACCCAGTTATTGGCATTATTTTGGGCAAAGATGGAGGTAATGGAAGCGCATAGCAAAGTGCTATAAAGCAATAATTTTTTCATTATTCTTAGATGCGGGCTAAATATTTAAATGGATTAACCACAAAAATAAAAAAAACCAATAGGTAACACCGTTGCCCTGCCATTAATTTAAGTCTGCTACAAATCAATTTTCGAATAAAAGTTTTAGCAAGGGTAAACAGCATCATTTAATGACCAATTATTTTGCCCTAATTTCCTTCACAATACCAATAATCGTTTTATGGTTAAGCGGAAATTCTAATAAAACATGTAAAAAACTTAATAAATACATCACCATAAAACCAAGACTATAATCATATATATATATGGCCATTGCTGTACACCAAGCCAACCCAATTAATAAAAGGCGAAACTTGGGCACTTCATGCCATTTGATAACAGAGGTTTTGGAAAACCAATTGAGGTAATGGTAGGTATAGGCAAAGGCAATAAAACGCATCACCATCAACCCAATGCTTGATTGATACACT
>JBIKPL010000073.1:0-10114 GCA_044357485.1 Cytophagales bacterium | reverse complement strand
TCTTCTTGGCATGCCATTGTTGGTGTTCTTCACCAACAATTGTTCTATTCGTTTTTGATTACTTATTTTCTAAATAAACACGGTGCATTTACCTATCATGTTGTTGGAGAAGAACTCCAACAACGGCGAAATAAACCTATGTACGAATTGAGTTCATCTACCGTTCCATAGGCCTCAATTCTCACATGCGCCTTGCTCACCCTTGTGCCTCCCAACAAAGAAGTTTGCCCCGTATCGCCAGTTTTGGTGTATATTTTCATGTTTTTTTATTCTTCTTGGCATGCCATTGTTGGTGTTCTTCACCAACAATTGTTCTATTCGTTTTTGATTACTTATTTTCTATATAAACACGGTGCATTTACCTATCATGTTGTTGGAGAAGAACTCCAACAACGGCGAAAACAATTGTTCTATTCGTTTTTGATTACTTATTTTCTAAATAAACACGGTGCATTTACCTATCATGTTGTTGGAGAAGAACTCCAACAACGGCAAAATAAACCTATGTAAGAATTGAGTTCATCCACCGTTCCATAGGCCTCAATTCTCACATGCGCCTTGCTCACCCTTGTGCCTCCCAACAAAGATGTTTGCCCCGTATCGCCAGTTTTGGTGTATATTTTCATGTTTTTTTATTCTTCTTGGCATGCCATTGTTGGTGTTCTTCACCAACAATTGTTCTATTCGTTTTTGATTACTTATTTTCTAAATAAACACGGTGCATTTACCTATCATGTTGTTGGAGAAGAACTCCAACAACGGCAAAACGGCACCTTGTACCCTGTACCTTGTACCTTGTACCCAAGACCCAAAACCCTGTACCCAACAAAAACTAATTCAACGCCTTCTCCAAGGCAGCATCATATTGCATTTTGAACCTCGCAAACTCTTCTTCTCTGAGGTATTTTTGCAGGTATTTCAAGGCATCTTCTGCAAAGCTATACAAACCAGAATTGATGGCCTGCAAGCAATATGCTTTGTACACCGCCACCGATTGAGGATTGTTGCGTACAGCATTTGCCAAAATGGTATACGCTTTGTCGTTATTTTTTAAGGTATTACTAAAGAATACCGCCGCATCAATATTGGCTTCGGCATTGAATGGATTATTGGTCGCCACTTTATAGAACAAGGCTTCGGCTTTCTTTAATTGATGTTTTTTTTCTGCAATAATGGCGGCATAATAATCGCGGTCTTCTTGTTGTAACGTTTTACCTAAAGCCGCTTCCGCTTGTTTGAAATCTTGTTTTTGCAATAAAGCTTTCACATAATAGGTGTTCATTTGCAGGGCAATAGCCGGCTCCAATTTAAAATTAGTTTGAATTAAATCATACAATTGTATGGCCTCTTGAGGATCGTTATACAAGGTATAATAATACATCATATCAGGACAAGTTTGTATTTTATACAAATCATCTTTCAATGAATTAAACAATGAGCCAATTTCAAGTTTGGTAAAATAATTTTTCCTAAAATGAATAAATAGACTTTTGGCTTTATCGTCCCAAGCCATCACTTGGTCTAGGGGTGCATTGGCAACAATAGGCATCATCGATACAGCTAAATCGTATTCCGCTTTATTGGGAGACGTTTTTACAATCGCCCATTCATCATAAGCTTCAACATAATTGCCATTTTCAGAAAATGCCAAAGCAAGGTTTACCCCAGCAGTTCGGTTTTGTTTTTCTTTAGAGAATTTAAAGAAATCGATGGCTAAGCCAAATGCATTTTCTTCCATCATCCAAAGACCTAAAGTATTGGCATATAAGCCTGTATTCGAAGTTCCTGTATTTACCAATTCATACAATTGGGCAATGGCAGCACTTTTATTGCCCGCATAATAGTATTTAGCTGCTTTTAAAAATTTCAAGTCTTCACTAAACTTACTAAGGGTATCTTTTTTAATATAGGTATTGATGGCCGTCAGTACACTGGTATCGGCACTTTTAAGTTGACTTAACTGGTAGTTGATAAAATAAGCAAAATTATGTTCGCTCAAAGTCGAATCTTTAAACAAGTTACGCAAATATTGCTGTTCATATTTCTTGTTTAATTTATTGTAAATAAATAGTTTATTGGCTTGTAAAGCAGGGTAGTCGTTGTAGTCGTTGAGCGATTCGTCTTTCAAAATAGACGCATCAATCTTGTCAACGTTTTTTTCAATGGCAAAAGCCAAAAGATTGGTCAATACCACTTTTTCTTCTTCCGAACGAGCCACTTTAAAATAGTGCAAGG
The DNA here is from genome assembly GCA_044357485.1 of Cytophagales bacterium. Classification (GTDB taxonomy): domain Bacteria; phylum Bacteroidota; class Bacteroidia; order Cytophagales; family UBA9547; genus CALPQG02. Next base: position 7,879 of record JBIKPL010000073.1, on the reverse strand, counting down.
TTGAATCATTAAGATTTGTTTTTCTAAAAACCAAGGCCAAATTGTTAGCTATTTTGCCACTTTTAGGAAAAGCCTTTTGTCCGTCTTTTAAATTTTCTAATTTGGTAAACAGATGATCGCTTTCATCATAGCAGTTGGCAAGATTGATATAGGCGAACTCATTGGCTTCATTGGTCGCATCTTCAAAATACATCACACTCAAGGCCGTGTTATCTAAAGCCCTGGCAATGCAACCCAAAGCATAATTTGATTTAAAGTTGAAGTGCAAATATTGTTTACCTGTTTTGTAATATTCTTCCGCAATAAAATCATTGTTAGCAATTTTATAGGTGTCGGCGATGGTATTATGATAACCCGCCAATACTTGGTTGTACAGCACCATGCCGCTTTTCATAAACAAAGAAGCGAAAACCACCAAACCAATGGCAGGTACCATGGCAAAAGGCAACTTATGTGGCTTAAACACCACCAAGTGTACTTTTTGATTTCTAATTAAATACAGGGCAAAGTTGGCTAACACATAAACAAAAAACATCACTCCCATTCCGATTTGGGCATATACCAACACATTTTCAAAAAACATAATCATCGGCGTGTTTACCGCCAACAATTGTACGGCAATGGTAAATACCCCAATAATGGCCATGCTCATGTACACCAAAGCGCCTTGAATTTGAAAGGGTAAAATAGTGCTAAACAATTCACTTCTTTTTCTAAATCCCCAAATACCAGACACCACCGAAGTCACAAACACCACCATAATATCGACATATACAATATTGAATTCAATGGTGTGCGACATCTTCAAATAAATCAGTACGATATTTAACAAATACAGCAAAGTGATGAGTACAAAATTTCCGGCATTGCCTTTTGTACTTGTATTGCTCGTGCCGGTAATGAGGTACAAAAACACAAGAATATTATCGAAGGAAGTAACAAATATTAGCAATACGGTAATCACAATTGGCGCAGTAATGCCATAACTCACCAAATAAAGGGCTGGTTCTTTCACTTGGGCACCACCTAAAACAACGCCGAAAAACACCACACTCAAGCTCAAAAACAAAGCAAAATGTTGCCATAATGTAAGGTTTTTATTGAACGCGACAAGGTAATACGATAAAGCTAAATAGGCCGCGACCCCAATGCCAAGAAACAAATCATTCTTAAATCCGAATACTTCAATTAAATTAAACTTGAAACTCACCAATACGCCAACAGCAATGACCGCAAATAAATAATACCAATTATTTCTTAAAGAGGAAATGCTGGCCATAAAAAGCGAAAACATGGCAATGATAATTCCTAGATAAAGGTAACTTACAATAGGGTACAATTGAATATCACCTGCCTTAAAATGCTGAAACACCAAATAGGCATCGGCTTGCACCGAATAATTCATTAATCCTTTGTTAAATTGATCGATAATAACCGGTAAGCTTTGAATGGTATTACCGGTTTCCCAAGCAATGGCACTATCGAGCCCCATGAACCTAAACGCCCCTAAAGCAACAAAACCAATTCCTAATACCACCAATAAAACGAGGTATAAATTGCGATAGCTTGAATGCCAGTTGTTCCAGAAAAATAGATGTTTCATTTTGTTTTTTTATTTTTGAGTACAGGGTATTGGGTACTGAGTCTAGAGTACTGGGTACAGGGTATTGAGTTCAAGGTATTGTGTTCAAGGTATTGTGTCTAGGGTTCAATAAATCCCACATCCTTTTAATTAAAAATTCAACATTCAACATTCAAAATTACTCCGTAATGTCCAATACTTTTGGAACCCTGAAATAATCAGAATCTTTTTTAGGAGCGTTGGCCAAGGCTTCTTTGTGGGTAAGGGTTTGAATTAATTTATCTTCTCTTAACACATTTACTTCCACCGACATGTGGGTTAATGGCACCACGTCTTTGGTATCGAGTTCATTTAATTTATCCATCCAATCCAAAATTTTATTCATGTCTTTGGCCATGTCTTCACAACCTTGGTCATCAAATTCTAAACGAGCTAAATGGGCAATTTTATTGACGTTTTCTTTTTTAATAATCATATCGTTGGATGTTCTAATTTCAGTTGTTGTTCAATGATTGACCTGGTTTTGAGTTTCAATGCACCAATATCAGCACTGGTCATTCCTTTGGTTTCAATAGGTTCATGTACCACCGCTTTGTAAGGTTTCCATTGGCAAAGCCATTGACCATCGTCTCTTAAAATAAGCCAGTTATTGACAATGGTAACCGGCACAACCGGTATTTGTTTTTCGATAGCCATTTTAAATGCCCCTTCTTTAAATTCTAACATTTCAGGAGGATTTTTACCTATGGTGCCTTCAGGAAAAATCACGATACTCTCCTTTTGGTCTATCCTTTTAAAAGACTCGACCATAATTTGGTATTTACTGTCTTTGCTTTTACGATCCACCAAAATATGTAAGGTTCTGTACATATAGCCAAACAAAGGAACTTTGCCCAGTGAATGTTTGCCTATAAATGAAAATGGCACATTCACGGCTACATACATCAAAGGAATATCGGCATAGGAAGCATGGTTGGCACAAAACATATAGGCTTGGCCCTTTTTCAATGTTGATTTTCTTACGATTACGATTGGAACCAAGCATAAGCTAAATACCCAATAGGTCCATATTTTATTCAGAAAATGTGCTGCTTGATGCGTTTTTTTACTTTGCAAAAACAAGTAAAAAAAAGGATATAACGCAAAAAAGCCTACCAAGAAAAGTAGCAATGCCCAAAAACTATATATTTTTCTTAATATTCTAATCATGCTTTTCTAAAGCGCTTTGGTTTATATATTTCTAAGTCTAGCAATTTTCAACAAACCATATACGGTCAATGAATCGGTAATGGTATTGTTCATCACCAAATCAATGGCTTCGCGCAACGGAAGTTTCCAAAGTTTTAAGTCTTCGGTGTCATCAAATTCGGTTTCCCCAGCAATCAGGTTTTCAGCCACAAAGATATAACCTTCTTCGTCAGTAACTGAGTTTGACGTATGAATTTTAGCGATTTCTTCCCACGACTCTGCCATAAATCCTGTTTCTTCTTTCAGTTCTCTTTTGGCAGCCTCAATGGGCAGTTCATTTTTAGGACCACCCCCCATGGGAATTTCCCAACTGTATTCGTCTAAGGAATACCGGTGTTGTCCCACCAAATACGTAAATCCCTCTTCATCAATCGGAATAATACCAATGGCCCTGTATTTGAAGCTCACCACCCCATAAATACCATCACCACCCCTAGGATTTATTATTTTATCTTCCCTTACGGTAATCCAAGGGTTGTCGTAAACCTGTTTTGTCGCTAAAGTTTTCCAAGGATTGCTCATCGTGCTCGTTTGTGGTTTACAAAGATAATAAGAGTTTTGAATTATGAGTTTTAATCAGGTAGAGATGTTGAAGTATTTTTAAAGAAAAGAACAATGCCCATCAACAAACATTGACAGACATTGTTCTAGTGATTAAGGCGTATGCGCAACTATTTTTACTTTATAGAATGAGGGATATGAAGGAAACACCCATTTCAAAAACAGTCAAAAAACTACCCATACGCCAATTTATACTTCAGTTCAGCAAATTAATTGCCAAACAAACCACAGCGATTAATGCTGTACTTGAAAACTCATGGTTTCCACTTTAGCATTTGCCATATATTTAATAATGTAATTGCCACTGCTTAAGTCTACGATAGAGATGGTATTGGGAGATGCCGTAAACACCCCTGTTTTCATTACCACTCCGGCAATATTGATGATTTCAAATGCAGTTCCAATCAAATCAGGGGCAATGGTAAGGGTAATTTCATCATTGCTTGGGTTTGGATAAATGCTTACTTTAGCCTCTTCTACATTGGCTTGTCGTGCATTTTTATAAATAGAACTTGCACTCGCGGTTGACAAACAACCATTTCCTCCTGTTTTTTTGGCGGTTACGGTATACGTACATGTTTCGCCAGCTAAACCTCCAGACAAATCAAGCAGACGTGTCGTAGAGATCACCGTTGGAGAACTGCCTGAAATGGTGCAGCTTTTGGTCCATGCATAATTAGAAAAACCTATGGCTGCAGCCAGCACTTCTCCTCCCGCTTCTACTGTTCTGGTAATGGTAATGGGAACGCCTGATATGACCCCAACTGTAGTGGAAGCACTTGGACCTACACAGCCATTTTTAGTAATCACCAACGAATACACGCCCGCCACCACAGGGTTTACCACAGGGTTTTGCAGGGTAGATGTAAATCCTGAAGGACCAGTCCAAGCATACGTTGCGCCAGCGACTGCATTTGCCGAAAGGGTAACAGGCAACCCTATACAAACCGGACCATTGTTAGCAACCACAGGGGTCACGAATGGATTAACAGTAAACGACAAAGTGTCTTTTGCCACACAAGAGCCCGTTAATGGTTGCGCAATTACTTTAACAACGCCTCCAGTTGAACCAGGGGTTACAAATACAGAATTTCCGTCACTCACATTTGTAGGACTAAATCCTGCGGGGAAAATCCACACGTATTTTGGAGCCCTGTTTCTTACCACATAATGCGCCAATACGCCTGGCGTAAAACACAGGTCTCCATTTAAGAATTCGGGGGTTGGTGGCATCAAAATCAAATTTGTCAATAGCACCTTACCAATACCTCCCGGACAAACGGATGAGCCATTGCTGGCACTAATTACCCCGCCACCAGGATAAGCTCCGGTAACTTTCACCTTCACGGTTGCCGCGTTAAGTGGGGTAGAAATAATGTTCACTCCTGCAGGGAAAACCCAATTAACTGTCGTGGCATTAGATACAGTATAGACCAGGGTGTCTCCTGCTTTTAAACAGGTTGGACCCGTAATTACATTATTAGCCGCTGTAAAAGGACGAATAATGGTCACCGAATCTAAGCGAGATCCCGCAGGGCAAGAACCTGAGGCAACAGAAACACTTTTAATGGTAATAAAAGCATTTCCAGCCCCCATCAAATTGATTTTAATCGGACCTTGGGTGGTATTGCTTCCTGCCGCATAAGTATGCCCTTTCCCATCGGCCAAGATATTCCAAGTATACGTTATGCCAGTCAAAGGCACCAAAGGTACCGTTAAAGGATTGGCGGTAGCACAAATTGATTTGATAGGAAAAGCGGGAACAATTGGTTTTCTTAAAGCCAATTTTGTTTCATGTGTATTGCATCGGCCAATCATAACAGCAATAGAATCTGTTGCCGAAACGGTGGTTGCAGTTGCCGTAAATGAGGAATTGTCGGCAGAATTATAGTCGAAGTGCCAACCTTGTGGAAACCTCCAATAATAATTATCCAAGCCTATATCGTCTCCTACTGCCCTACCACTTACTTTATCCGCAATGGAGTAAGTTACTTGGTTGCCATTGTCTACACAAACTGGCCCAACGATGGTGTTGGTCCAAGTAAATATTTGGTAAACATCGATATATGCTTTGCCTGTTTTCACCAAACCCACAGGCACCACATTGGTACAGGTTTGGCCATTACAAGTAACCACCACAGTTACCAATGAATCATAATTACAGGCATACTCAGCATAAATTCGTCCTTTATTATAGCGCTGAGCAACATCTTGTTTAGGACGCACCGTAACAGTTGTGCCAGTAAACCCTATCAAATCTAAATTGCCTACAACACTAAATTTGATGCTGCTACTTTTCAACACTTGGGTAGCAGAATTAGGACAGGCAGGTAAAAAGCTGTACGTTGTATTTACCCCTGTAGGCAAACATTCGGTTTGGTTTGGGCCTGTATTCACAAAACTTCCCCCAGGACCAAAAACATTTTTGGTGGCAATGGTGGCAGGCGGAAACGTAGGCCTTAAAGTCGTTTGTGTAGGTGGTGTAGAGTTTGGGAATTGGGTATTTTGACCAAAACCAAAGGTAGTTGACAACAATCCGCATGAAAAAACTACTGCGGCTTGTTTGAGCTTTTGCAGCCCAATTGCATGATTAAAAATAGCTAACATCTTTGTAAAAATTAAATTTAAAAATAAATTAAAACAGGATCAAACGCATGATCCTTTATGGCTTATGTAGCAAAGCAAGGCTTCTGACGAGGCAAGCTACTTCCCTTGTCACGAGGTCGAGTGTCAGGTTTTCATTTTAAGTTGCATTATTCTTTCCTTAATTTAGTAAACAAAACATGATGCACATTGCTGTACTTCAATACATAAATCCCTGATGGCAAATGGGTAATAGAAAACATATTTTCACCCAAGGCAATGGGAGGAGCCATCGCAACACCATATTGGTCAAACAACGATAATTGAAATACCTCATGAATAGGGACATTTAACTGAAAAGTGGCATGACAAGGATTTGGAAAAACAGAAAATAACATTGTGGTTTCCGCCTCCGACAAGCCGTTAACAGAGGTATGGTATTGAAAAATTTGCTGACAATGGTTTTGATCGACCACATTAACAGTATATTCGCCTTCAGCTAAACCTGTAGGATAAAGCACTTTTGAAGAAAAATCAAGTTGCTTTATAGTGTCTTGGTTATTGATGATAGCAACATGGTATGGCCCTACCCCTCCAGTGATAGCCCAGTAACCTTGCAGGAGAGTATCTAAAACAATCGCCTCGGGTTGTACCAAACTAAACATAGGGGTACGAAGCGTACAACCTTCGGCATCGCTTAAGCTTGCTCGGTAATACCCAAAGCCTTTATGCGCTAAATTTAGGGTGGTATCGCCAACATTCCAACGCACATGATAAGGTGTTTTTCCACCCTTTGGGGAGAGTTGAATAAAACCCGTATTGGCACCAAAACAAGCTGGTGCTTGTTGGCTAGCAGTATAGCCAAACCCTGTGCATTGCACTGCAGGAGCAATAGTAACCACAAAATCTAAAGCGCCCAAACAGGGTTCGAGCGGAAAGCCATTGGTAATCCCATTGGCTATTCTCATCCTGGTTTTTCCCAGCAGCGCAGAGAGCGGTATGGTGATGGTTGCCAAACGAGGGTTATCTTTACTGGTCACAAAACTTTCTGTTGCCACGTCAAATACACCATCATGGTTAAAATCAAAAAACACCCTCACTTCAGGGGCATTAGGAAATTGCATATCAGGATCAGGAATTAGCGAAAAAAAATAGCTTTGTTCCCTTTGAATGGTGGTCGTCCAAGTACCCGTATCGGGCACGAGATTATAGGGCGCGAACAAAGACTTGTCGTGGTTATAGGCATACAAACGGTCTAAATTCTCATAATTTAAGGTATTAAAACTAATTTTATAATAAAGGTTATCACTCCCTTGTCCGACTTCCGATTGACAATATTTGCTTACCATTTCTTCCCCGGTGGTAAAGTGATAAAAACAGGATTTGGTTTCATTGCCTTGATGAGCCAATAACATTAAGGTATAAGGCGAATTAGGCACCAAACTGTCTAACGACAATTGTGACACCCCAATAGGATGCGCATAAAAAACAGGCAACAATGACTGCAAACCAATATTTGATTGAACAGCCATTAAACTTGCCGTATTTACCCCAATGGCTGCATCATAAGCCATTGGTGAAGTGCTGTCGTTAAACCAAAAAACTTCCACATTGGTAGCCACCGTATCGCCATTGAGTAAAGAATAGTCATGAGGCTCATAGGCGGTTAACGTTTCTGCCTTACCCGTATACATACTTCTCACAAAAGGTACAGGACAAGAGAGTGGTACTTGTGGGATAGTGCGAAATTCATAAAAAGGTGCTTTGTTTTGTTGATAGCTTAGGGTAACACTGTCGGGGAAACTACCCAAATGGGTAAGGCTATCCAAGTACGTAAAAGGTTGGTACCAATTACGACTTTGGTCAGCGGAAACCGAAAACTGATTGTTCGTATGGTAACGCTGT